>CAZTCU010000135.1:0-7331 GCA_964612235.1 uncultured Rhizobium sp. | reverse complement strand
AGATGGGCCACCTGCACAAAGCGCTGGTGACGTATGAACGCGCTTTCAAACTCGACCCCGACGACCCGGAATTGCTGATCAATCTCGGCTTGACGGCTTGGAATCTGAAAATGAAAGAGGGCGCGGAGAAAATGTTCCGCCTTTTCATCGCTGCGCGCCCAGACTCGCCGCTAGGCTATAACAATCTCGGCAGCATCCAATGCGACATGGGCAAGGAGACTGTCGCCATTGAGACGTTGCGCAGTGCGCTCATGCAGATGCCGACGGAAACCATCCTCTGGAATTCGCTGGCAACCGTGCTGGCCGAAGTCGGGCGTGCCGAAGAAAGCCTCATCTTCTATCAGGAAGCAATAAGGCTCGATCCCGGCTTTTCGCGCCCTTACCACAATCTCGGCTATGCTTTTCAGCATTTGGGGCGGCTCGAAGAAGCTCTCCAAGCCTACGACCAGTCGCTTCAGCGCGCTATTGACGAAACCGACAAGCGCGAAGGCAAGCACTCCCGCAGCATCTGCCTGATCGGAATGGGAAGATTGGAAGAAGGCTGGCGGGACTACGAAATCCGCAACGATCGACGTTTCCGCGCTTATGTGCATCACATGACGAAGGCGCCCGTGTGGCAAAACGAGCCTCTCGACGGCAAGCGCCTTCTGGTGGTCGGGGAGCAGGGACTGGGCGACGAATTCATGTTCGCCAATATTCTGCCTGACCTGCAGAACGCTGTAGGAGACACCGGCAAATTGCAGATTGCGGTCGACAGGCGCCTCGTGCCGCTGTTCACGCGCTCTTTCCCCCAAGCTGATGTCGGAGCCTACGATGATCGGCAACTCGTCGAGCCGGACGGAAAAAAGGAATTGCGCTTCATTCCCTGGGCAACGAAAGAGGGCGATCCGGATTTCTATGCGACGATGGGCACGGCGCTCCAATACTACAGATCGCGTATCGAAAATTTTCCGCATCGCGCGTTCTTGACGGCCGACCCCGAGCGCAAATCCGCATATCGCAAACAGCTCGAAGACTTGGGACCGGGGCCATATGTAGGCGTCTGCTGGCGTTCGATGGTGCTGGGACAGAAGCGTGGAAAATATTACAGCACGCTCGACAACTGGGGACCAATCCTCAAAACGCCCGGCATCACCTTCGTCAATCTGCAATATGGCGATTGCGCCGAGGAAATTGCGCGCGCGGAAGACAGGCATGGCATCAAGATCAACGTCATAAACAGTCTGGACCTCAAGGATGATATCGACGGCGCAGCGGCACTTTCTGCGGCAGTCGATCTTGTGATTTCCGCGCCGACAGCGGCGGCGGCGGCGGCAGGTGCCCTCGGTACGGAAGTCTGGTTTTTGACGGCCGGACGAACCTGGCCGCAACTCGGCACCGACGAATTTCCCTGGTATCGCAAAAGCCGGGTCTTCAGCCCTGAGAAGTTCGCCGATTGGGTCCAGTTGATGCCACAAGTGGGATCGGCGCTTGCCGCATTCACGAAGGCGAACTGAGTTCGGCTTTCATAGCGCAATCAAGCAAGTTTCAACGTCAACAGAAAAACGGACGGCGTGTGCTTTCGCGCACGCCGTCCGTCCGCTGCCGGGCACCGCCGGTTGCCGGGGGATGAACCGGAGAAGCCTGGGGCGGAGCGTCACTCGAAGTTCAGGTGTACTTCGTCGTGAATGCAATTATAGGTTGTAATCTGAAAGCGTAAAAAGCCGGTTAACGCTCAAGAGCGTCAATCATCTCGCTTTCGGAGGGACGGAGCGCAATGCGCGTTTCCCCGAAAAGGTCCGGCGCAACTTGGTCGGCGGCGGCCTGGCTGATGCAAACGGCAACCATCTCACGAGAAGCGGCTTGCAACCCTGCGAACTCCACGCATTGCGCAAAAGTTTGCGCACTTAGCGGAGAGAATAACATCACCGCATCCAGTTCGCGATTGTGCAAGGCTTTCACCACGTCAGCCGGCAATGCGGCGACGGGCGCGACATCATATAGGACATCACGGCGTACGATGAATCCGTGCTCGGACAATCGCGCGGCGAGTTTGCCGGTCGCTTCGTTGCCAGCGACGTGTAGCAAAGCGCCCTTTCCCGGATCCGCCCAAGTGGAAATCGCATCGGCCAACGCAATGGAATCGCCCTGAGAATTTTGCACGTCCACAAAACCCGCAGCTTGCGCTACTGCCGCTGTTTGCGGACCGACGGCAAAAAGTCGGACATCGCGTTTTTGCGTTCGTCGCAAAAGAGCGCGAATGCCGTTGGCGCTCGTTGCCACGATAGCTTGAATGCCGTCGAAAGAAATCTCCGACGCATCGCGGAAACGAACCTCCAGGAGCGGTGCGATCACCGCAACATGACCACGGCTGCGAAGGCGCGCGGCCGTTTCTTCCGCATCTTCGATAGGCCGCGTGACAAGTACTCGCACTAGAGATCAAGCCAGCGCGCTGCGCGTGGGCGAAGCGCGAGTCCGGCCTCCCTACCCCATTGGGCTGCATTTTCAAGAGCATCTGCGCCCAGCGCTTTCTCGAACGCAGTATCGACGAACTCACATCCGTCGAGCGCAAGAACTTCTCCACGAAATTTCAAGACGTTGCCGTCGAGCACTGCGAGCGCAGCCAGCGGTGTTCTGCAGGAGCCGTCAAGCGCGGCAAGAAAGGCGCGTTCACAGGCCAAAGCGATGGCAGTCGGTTCGTGGTCGAGCATGGCCATCGCCTCGCGCGTTTGTGTATCGTCTTTACGCAACTCGATGCCGATGGCGCCTTGTGCAGGCGAAGGCAACCATTCGCTCGCATCGAGAATGGTCGTTGCCCGGTTCGCAAAACCGAGCCGCCTTAAACCGGCGAGTGCAAGTATTGCTGCTTCGAATCTGCCTTCATCCAATTTGGCTAACCGCGTATCGACATTGCCGCGCAGAGTAACAGGCTCGGTATCCTTGCGGGCGCGCAAAAGCTGGGCTCGGCGGCGTACCGAGCTTGTGCCGACAACGGCTGCTGTCGGTAGCGAGGCAAGTGTGTACTGCTTGTTGGAAACCAAAACATCGCGCGGGTCTTCGCGCGGTAGGAACGCACCCAGCATCAGGCCATCGGGCAAATATGCGGGAACGTCCTTCATCGAATGGACGGCGATATCGGCTTCGTTCGCGTAGAGCGCCTCTTCGAGTTCCTTGGTGAACAGGCCTTTGCCGCCGGCATCCGCTAAAGGACGGTCCTGGATGCGGTCGCCAGAGGTTTTCACCACCACGATTTCGCTCTCATGGCCCTGGCGGGCCAGAAGTTCGCGCACGATCCCTGCCTGTGTCAGCGCAAGGCGCGAGCCGCGCGTGCCGATGCGGATGGGTTTTCTTTGCGGCATTCCAGCGTTCGGGCTAAAGGCGAGGGGAAATTAACACGGCATATCCTGCGGATGCGCCCCTTTACCGTTCTGGGCCTGGAGACGAGCTGCGACGAAACCGCCGCCTCGGTGGTGCGCGGAAGCGCGCCGGGGCCGGGCGAGATCCTGTCCAATATCGTGTTCAGTCAGTTCGATGCACACAGAGCGTTCGGGGGCGTGGTGCCGGAAATCGCGGCGCGGGCCCATATCGAGATGCTCGATGCGGTGATCGAGGAAGCACTTGCGCGGGCCGGGCTGGAGCTTTCCGATCTCGATGCCATCGCGGCGACGGCTGGGCCGGGGCTGATCGGCGGCGTGATGGTCGGCCTCACGACGGCCAAGGCGTTGGCGCTGGCAAGCGGCAAGCCGTTTGTCGGGATCAATCATCTGGAAGCCCATGCACTGACGGCCCGGCTGACCGATGGGGTGGAATTTCCGTTTCTGCTGCTGCTGATCTCCGGCGGACACTGCCAGTTGCTGGGTGTTGAAGGCGTAGGAAACTTCCGGCTCTACGGCACGACCATAGATGATGCGGTGGGCGAGGCGTTCGACAAGACGGCGAAGCTGCTTGGGCTTCCATATCCCGGCGGGCCTGAAATCGAGAAGCTGGCGCGCGAGGGAAATGCGAAGCGCGTTGTGTTGCCGCGCCCGATGCTGGGGCGGGAAGGCGCGGACTTCTCTTTCTCAGGATTGAAGACGGCAGTTCGCCAAGCTTCAGCCAATGCAAATAAAGCCGATTTGGCGGCTTCTTTTCAGACAGCGGTGATCGACATTCTTGTCGATCGTATCCGCGCGGCGATGGATATGTTTCGGCGCGATTTTCCTGCGGCAAACAAAACGCTGGTCGTTGCTGGCGGCGTGGCAGCGAATGGCGCGATCCGCGATGCGTTGACTGGGCTTTGCGACGAAGAAGGCTTCGCAAAAAAAATACCCCCGCCCGGCCTCTGCACGGACAATGCCGCGATGGTGGCCTGGGCGGGGGTTGAACGAAGCCAGCTTGGCTTGTTCGATGCGTTAGGGGTCACACCGAAGGCACGCTGGCCGCTTCAGAGCATGGCGGGAGGGGGGAGCCCAGCCGTCGCCATGTCAGAGAAGCTCGTTGGGCGGGTTTAGACCGCCGCGAACTGGAGCATCGTCAGGAAGCCGGCGAGGATAACGGTGGCCGCGCCGAAGACGTTGACGATGGCATTGAAGAAATGGCTGGTTTCGCCGGTTTCGGATTTCAGGAACTTGGTCATGGCTGCCTCTCTCTACTCTCACTCTTGGCCCATCGGGGCCGGTTCAAAATTCGGTGCCGGTCGTTCCGGCTACAGGAGCGATATAGATGAGGGCTGAGCGGTATTCAATGAATGAAAATGGAAGTATTTAGTAATTATTGTGCGATGCAACAGAGCGCTTCACGGAAATACTAATATTTTCAACACCTTGGCCTGCACGAGTATATCCACGCGAATCACGCAATGGTGCTATGCAACAAATGAAGCTCGCGACTTGGAACATAAATTCCGTCCGGCTGCGGCTGGGACTGGTCCAATCCTTCCTCAAGAAGGAGCAGCCGGACGTCCTCTGCCTGCAGGAGACCAAGGTCATCAACGAGCTTTTCCCGGCCGAGGCCTTCAAAAAGCTGGGCTATGTCCACCAGGCGATCCATGGGCAGAAGGGCTATCACGGAGTGGCCACCCTCTCCCGTCTGCCTTTCAGGGAGATCCGCTCCGAAAGCTTCTGCAACAATGTGGACTGCCGGCATGTGCAGACCACCTTCGAGAGCGGCGTCGAGCTGCACAATTTCTATGTGCCCGCCGGCGCCGACATTCCCGATCCCGTCGCCAATCCCAAGTTCGCGCACAAACTCAACTTCCTGCGCGAGATGGCGGACCATTTCGGCAAACGGCGCGATAAATCTCTTACCCCCGCTATCCTGGTGGGCGATCTGAATGTCGCCCCCCTGGAAAACGACGTCTGGAGCCACAAGCAGCTTCTCACCGTCGTCAGCCATACGCCGGTCGAAACGGGGCTTTTGAAAGAAGCCCAAGCGGCCTTCGACTGGATAGATGTCACCCGCGAATTCGTACCCGAAACCGAGAAGATCTATTCCTGGTGGAGCTATCGCGCGGCGGACTGGAAGGCTTCGGACCGGGGCCGCAGGCTCGATCACATCTGGACCAGCCAGGCCTTGAAGGGTCACGTCACCCAGCACGCGATCCATAAGAATGCCCGAGGGTGGAAGCAGCCGTCGGACCATGTGCCGGTGGTGGCGACCATCGAGGCCTAAAGTTCCTTTGAACCTCACTTCTCGGGAGGGGGTGGGGGTAGTGGTCTTTTTTCGGTTTGCACCCCTTTCCGGGTAAAGCTCCGCCTTTCATCGGAAAAGGACTTTTTCCAACGTGTCAGGATATTTATCTAATAAATTATAGGACTACTGTCAAGACTTCTTCAGCGGCGCGATCATGATCGTGCTGCTGGAGGTGGCGATGACCTTGCCGTCTTCGCGGGAGAGGGTGGCTTCGAGGAAGACGATCTGGCGACCGCGTTTCATCACGCGGGCCTCGGCGAGGTGGCGCCCCGAATGGGCCTGGTTGAGATAGCTCACCTTCATTTCGAGGGTGGGCGCGATCTCGCCCCATTGCGCCTGAAGACCTGCGGCGGTGGACAGCACATCGTCCATCACCGCTGCGATGGTCCCGCCATGGATGGCGCCGAAGCGATTGTGATGGGCTTCGGTGAGATCGTAGGCGATCTTCACCCAGCCCGTTTCGGTGTCGATCTCAAGAAGCTGCTGGGCCAGCCATTCGGACGTCGGCGCACGGCGCTTCAGGATTGCCTGGATGTTGGGGGGATAGTCTTTGGCATTGGCGGGATCGATGGCGGTTCGCATGGGATGCATCGTGCATGACAAGACGCGAACTGCAACGCTCCCTCCTTCGTCATGGCCCGGCTTGACCGGGCCACCCATCCGCGGCGTGTCCACGCCGCGAAGAGAATTTGATTGAAGGATTATTTGAGAGCGCGGAGGCGCGCTCGATGGGTGGCCGGCTCAAGGCCGGCCATGACGAACTTTTTTTATCTTTAACGCCAGAACTGTTCGGTGCGGCTCAGCTCTTTCCACTTCTTCCGCGCTTTATCCGCCAATCCCGTTGCGCGGGATTCGTGCCAGCCGGTGATGAGGCCGGAGGCATGGGCGAGTTGGGTGGCGCTTCTGGCGCTGGCCGGTTCTTCGGCGGTGAGGCGCAGCAGGGTCTGGCGGGCGGCGGCGACATCGTGCATCGCGCCCAGCACATCCTGCAATTTGCGCAAATGGTCCAGATATTCGTTCAGCCGTTTCTTCTTGTAGAGGCCTTCGAAGAATTCGGCGGTGTAACGCAGCTTCTTGAGCGCGATGCGCAGGCGATGGAAATCGCGATCTTCGCCGCGATCGATGCGGCGGGCGCGTTTCCTTGCGCGCAGAAAGCTTTCTTCGAGCGTGCGGGCGGAGGTTACGAGGATGGGTTCGGCACTGCCTTTCGCCCATGACCTGGCTTCGGCGACGGCAGCGACTTGATCCAGGAATTCCTGAAGGCCGCCTTCGTCCAGTTTCTCCAACCCTTCGTCCCATGCTTTGGCGCGCGCGTCTTCGATACGGCCTTTGAGAAAAGCGAGCGCTTCGTTGCCGTCGGCCGACCGGGCGACGGGGGTGAAGACCGATTCCAGAAAGACATCCAGATCGCGGGCAGGACCGAAGATTCCGGCAAGGCCTTTTGTCCGGCGGCGCAACCGTTTGACGGTGGCGATGCGGAACGGATCGCCAAAGGCAAAGAGAGCCGTATGCAGGCGGCGTAGGCCCACGCGCAACTGATGCACGCCTTCGACTTCGCGCGCGCGCACCGCGGGGATGTTGGCCGAGATTTGCGCAAGACATTCCAGCACGGCGACGCGAAAACCGTCTTCCGCCGTCATGTCCGCGTTCAGGCGAACGGGACGGGCCTTGACCGGTTTGGG
>CAZTCU010000134.1:1813-7334 GCA_964612235.1 uncultured Rhizobium sp. | reverse complement strand
GCGCATCATGATGGGCAAGACGTTGAACGCGGGCCAGATCTGCCTTGCGCCCGACTACGTGATCGTACCGGAAGACAAGGCGAAGGACTTCGTCGCTGCCGCCGAAGGCGCAGTGACCAAGATGTTCCCGACCCTGAAGGACAACCCCGACTACACATCGGTCATCAACCAGCGCCATTTCGACCGCCTGCAGGGCTATATCGCCGATGCAAAGGCGAAGGGTGCTGAGGTGATCGAAATCAATCCGGCCAAGGAAAATTTCACACAGCAGCCCTATTATAAGATTCCGCCGACGCTGGTCATTAACCCGACCGACGACATGAAGATCATGAAGGAAGAGATCTTCGGGCCGCTCTTGCCGGTGAAGACCTATAAGAAGGTCAACGAGGCCATCGACTACGTGAACGATCACGACCGTCCGCTGGGTCTCTATTATTTCGGCCAGGATTCAAAGGAGCAGGAAGAGGTGCTTACGCGCACTACTTCTGGCGGCGTCAGCGTCAATGACGTGATCATGCATATCTCGATGGAAGACCTGCCGTTCGGCGGCATCGGGCCATCAGGCATGGGGGCCTATCACGGCATCGACGGGTTCAAGACCTTCAGCCACGCCAAGGCAGTCTACAAGCAGGCGAACAAGGACCTCGCGGCGATGATGCGCCCGCCTTACGGTCCGAGGATTCTGAAAATCCTCGGCACGCAGATCAAACGCTGAGGCTCACGTCTCGGCGTCTTCCGGCTTCGGCAGCTTGACCGGCCGAAGCAGGAACGCTGGCAACTGGGAATGATCCGGCTTGGTACCTTGCGGCCGCTGTGGTTGCGGCTGCCTGGCCTGTTGCGGCCTCTGCGGCTGGCGCTCGCGGTGTGGTCTGGGCATTTCCTGCTGAGGTTCAGGCTGAGGTGCTACTTGTACCGGCGCGGGAGCTTGCACGGCAGGCTCCATCGAAGCCACCTGCCCATGCGCCGCAACGGGGCGCGGGCGACGATCGCGATCGCGCCCGCCACGCTCGCGTTTTCCATCGCGGCGATTGCGGTCTCCGCGCGGCCTTGCTTCTTCCTCGCGAACTTCAATGCCTTCCATCACCCGGCGATCAATCGGTTTGCCCAGCAGCTTTTCGATGGCGTCGACCGCTTTCTGGTCGTGCCGTGAGGCGAGCATGTAGGCGTGGCCGGAACGTCCCGCGCGGCCCGTGCGGCCGATGCGGTGAACATAGTCGTCGGCATGAAACGGCACGTCGAAATTGAAGACATGGCTCACCGCCGGAATGTCCAGCCCGCGCGCGGCGACGTCGCTGGCGACCAGCAATTGCACCTCGCCGTTCTTGAAGGCATCGAGCGTCTTCATGCGCGTGGATTGTTCGAGATCGCCATGCAGCGGCGCTGCGTTGAACCCATGCTTCGACAGCGAACGCGCCACCACGTCGACGTCACGCTTGCGATTGCAGAACACGATGGCATTCTTGACGTTGTTGTCGCGCACAAGACGGCGCAGGGCTTCGCGCTTGGCCCAGTCGTTGTGCGGGATTTCGATGATTTCCTGCGTGATGGTGGTTGCAGCCGTCGCGGGCCGCGAAACTTCCACGCGCACGGGCGCATGCAGGAATTGTTCGGTCAGCCGCTGGATCTCCGGCGGCATGGTCGCGGAATAGAACAGCGTCTGCCGCGTGAAGGGGATCAGCTTGCAGATGCGCTCGACATCGGGAATGAAGCCCATGTCCAGCATGCGGTCGGCTTCGTCGATGACGAGGATCTGCACCTGGCTCAACATCAGCTTGCCGCGTTCGAAGTGATCGAGCATTCGGCCCGGCGTCGCGATCAACACGTCGACGCCGCGATCGAGCTTTTTCTCCTGGTCTTCGAATGACACACCGCCGATCAGCAGCGCCATCGAAAGCTTGTTGTATTTGCCGTAGCGCTCGAAACTTTCGGCCACTTGCGCCGCCAGTTCGCGTGTCGGTTCCAAAATCAGCGAGCGCGGCATGCGCGCTTTTGCCCGGCCCCGCGCCAGAAGTTCGATCATCGGCAGCGTGAACGAGGCCGTCTTGCCGGTTCCCGTCTGGGCGATTCCGATGATGTCCTTGCGCTGGAGGACATGGGGGATGCCCTGCGCCTGAATCGGGGTGGGGGTGGTGTACCCGCTTTCGGTGACCGCCCTCAGCACCTCGGCCGAAAGGCCAAGCGTGTCGAAGCCCGGCGTCTCTGGCGCCGCTGGGGTTTCGGAAGGCTTTGAAAGGGAAGGGATTTCTTCGGAAATGGCTTCCACGCCGGCTTCCGCGCCGGCACTCGTCTCACTCGTCATGCGCTCCTAGTCGGGCGCATTTGAGCGCCCAAGCCGCCCGCCCGGATTGGCAACGGCTACTTATGCACTGCAACATAGGAAGGAAGTCCAAAAAGTCAATAAGGAGAGGTAAGGTATTCGAATCGCGACCGGGGAGGGCGGCATGAACGCAACACTTCGCGCCGGGGGGCTGGCGGTTCTAGCCGTGGCCGTCTGGTTCCTCTGCCGTTACGCCAATGAGCCGCACAGCGTGCGCGGACTCGAAACGCCGGCCACGGAATTCTCCGCCGTGCGCGCCAACAATACGCTCGCGCGCATTCTCGGCGCCGAACGTCCCCATCCCGCAGGGACGGAAGAAAACGCGCGCGTCCGCGCACGCATCGTGAAGGAGTTCGCAAGTCTCGGCATCGAAGCGAAACCGTATCGCGCAATGGGCTGCAATTACGGCCAACGCTACGGCGCCATCCAATGCGCCACCGTCACCGATCTGATCGCGGAAGTGAAGAAAGGCGAGGGCAAGGCAATCGTGCTTCTCGCCCATTACGACTCCGTTCCCGCAGGTCCGGGCGCTGCCGACGATGGTTCAGGCGTTGTGAGCGTATTGGAAACCGTGCGTGCCCTGAAGGCGCGGGGTAATCCTGGCAGACACCCAATCCTCGCCGTCATCACCGACGGAGAGGAATACGGCCTGCTCGGCGCGGCGTCGTTCCTGCACGATCCCAAGCTGAAAGCGCGCGTAGGCGCGGTGGTGAATGTGGAGGCGCGCGGCAATCGCGGCCCAAGCCTTCTGTTCCAGACAAGCGACGGCAACGCTCCGCTGATCGACCTCTATGCCAAGAATGCAAAACGTTATTCCACAAGCTCGCTATTCGTCGAAATCTACAAGCGGCTGCCCAACGACACCGATCTCACGCTGTTCATCCGTGACGGTATCCCATCCTTCAATTTCGCCTTCTCGGAAAACGTCGCGCATTATCATACGCCGCTCGACACCCGCGCCAATCTCAGCCGCGCGACCTTGCAGAATCAGGGCGAGAACATGCTCGACACCGTGTCGGGCCTTCAACAGGTGAGCTTCCCGGCGCTCAAGGGTGGAAACGCAGTCTACCTATCCATATTGGGAATGGTCCTGCCGCGCATGCCGCAATGGTGGGCGTTGCCGCTTGCGCTGCTGTTGTTCGTGGCGCTCGCTTTCGCATCCTATATCGCGCGCGAACGCAAGATGCGCTGGGACCAGGCGTTCCTGTCCTTCGCGATGCCTCCTGTATTTCTGATCGGATGCGGTCTCGCCGGCTGGGGTCTCTACACCATCACACAGATCGTTTCGTCCATGCCCGATCCGACCTATGCCTATCCGGTCACGTTCCGCGTTGCGCTGTCTTTCGCCATCGCAGGCCTGACGCTCGCCGTCTCTTCCATGGCGCCGCCGCACGGGCTGGCGCGGGGCGCGTGGTTGTGGCTTGCAGGGCTGGGAATCCTCACGGCTGCTTTCCTGCCCGGCATCAGCCCATATTTTCTGATCCCGTGCCTGATCGCAGCCATTCTGCTGTTGCTCGCCGCGCGCTCGCGCAATCGCTGGCTCGGCCGGTTCGGACAACTCTCGCTTCTGATCGCAGCGACGCTCAACCTCGTCATCTGGTTTGCGCTTGTCGCGGCAGGGGAAAGTTTGATGGGGCTGAAACTGCACCCGCTGTTCACGATCCCCGCAGCGTTGGGCCTTGTGGCGGTCGTGCCGCTTGCCGCCATCGAACCGTTCTCTCGCCGCGCGCGCCGTCTGTTCGTCTCGTTGTGTTTCGTCATCGCGGTTGTCGCCGCCGCTGCCGCGGGCCTCATTCCGTCTTACAGCGAAGTTGCGCCGCAACGGCTGAACCTGAACTATGTCGAAGACCATGTCCGCAACCGCGCTATCTGGGCGGCGGATGCAGGGGCGCCGCTGCCGGATGCGCTGCGCTCTGCCGCCAGTTTCTCGGCCACGCCCGAACAGGCGTTTCCCGTCGCGTTTCAGAAGGCTTATGTCGCGCCAGCGGGAAAATTCGAGTTCGACCCGCCCACGGCGACGGTGAATGCGACATCGAAGAACCGTATTACCCTTACGCTGCACGGTTCGGAACGTGCCCAACAGATGTTCCTCGTGATTCCGAAAGAGGCCGGGCTGAAGGCGGTCGGCATCGGCAGTTGGAACATTCCGATCAAGCGGACCGATTTCAATTCGGGCAGTACCGTCGTCGGCTGCCTCACCGAGGATTGTCGCAATATCGCCGTCACGCTCGACATTGCGCCGGAAAAACCTTTCGATGTCCTGTTCGGCGAGCGCCGTTTCGGCTTGCCGGGTGACGGCAAGAAGCTGCTGGATGCGCGGCCCGATACGGCGGTGCCGTCTCAACTGGGCGATGGAACGGTGCTGGTGTCGAAGGTTCGCGTAGCGGGCTAAACGTCCACATCCGCCGCAGCGAAATGGGCGTTTTCCTGGATGAACTGGAAACGCAATTCCGGCTTCTTGCCCATCAGCCGTTCTACGATGTCGTTGGTTTCCTCGGGCGCGTCATCGGCGATTTCGACCTTGATGAGCGTGCGGTTGCCGGGCCGCATGGTCGTTTCCTTCAACTGCGCGGGCAGCATTTCGCCCAGGCCCTTGAAGCGGGAGACTTCCACCTTCGAACTCGATTTGAACACGCTCTTGAGCAATTCGGCGCGATGCGCGTCGTCGCGCGCGTAAACCGTCTTGCCTCCCTGGGCCAGGCGATAGAGCGGCGGCATGGCAAGATAGAGGTGCCCGCCCGCGATCAGGCGAGGTGTTTCGCGATAGAAGAACGTCAGCAACAATGAAGCGATATGCGCGCCGTCCACATCGGCGTCCGTCATGATGATGACGCGCTCGTAGCGCAAATCTTCTTCGCGGTATTTCGTGCCCGTGCCGCAGCCCAGCGCCTGCACCAGATCGGTCAATTCCTGGTTTTGCGCCAACTTGCCCGCGCCCGCGCTCGCCACGTTCAAGATCTTGCCGCGCAAGGGCAATATCGCCTGTGTCGCGCGGTCGCGCGCCTGCTTGGCCGAACCGCCCGCGGAATCGCCTTCGACAAGGAATATCTCCGTGCCGCCCGGCGCATCGCGCGTGCAGTCGGCCAGCTTGCCGGGCAGGCGCAGTTTGCGCGTCGCCGATTTGCGGCTGATTTCCTTTTCCTGCTTGCGTTTCAGTCGGTCCTCGGCCTGGTCGATCACGAAGTCGAGCAGCTTGTCGGCTTC
>CAZTCU010000134.1:0-1803 GCA_964612235.1 uncultured Rhizobium sp. | reverse complement strand
AATGATCGAAATGATCGCGCACCACATTCTCGACCAGTCGCTGTGCATCCGGCGTCGAGAGTTTGTCCTTGGTCTGCCCCTGGAATTCCGGCTCCCGGATGAAGACGGACAACACCGCGCAAGCCGACGCCATCAGATCGTCCGGCGTGACCAGCGCGGTCTTGCGATTGTTCACGCGCTCGCCATGCGCGCGCAGCGCCTTGGTCAAGGCGTTGCGGAAACCCTGTTCGTGCGTGCCGCCCTGCGGCGTGGGAATGGTGTTGCAATAGGAATTGACGAAGGGATCGGCTTCCGGCGCCCAGGTCACCGCCCACTCGACCGCGCCCTTGCCGTCGCGGTTCTCTGTGCGGCCCGCGAATTCGCGCGGCGTGACGGTGGTGCGCCCTTCGATTTCCCCGCGCAGGAAGTCGAGCAACCCGCCGGGGAATTTCAGCGTGTCTTCGGCAGGCGTCGTCCCCGCCGATTTGATAAGCGACGGATCGCATTTCCAGCGGATTTCCACGCCACGGAACAGATAAGCCTTCGACCGCGCCATGCGATAAAGCCGGGAAGGGGAGAAATGGATTTCCTTTCCGAATATCTGCTGGTCCGGTTTGAACGAAACGATGGTGCCGCGCCAATTGACCGCGCCCAGGCTCTTCAGCTTGCCGACCGTGTGGCCGCGTTCGAAGCGCATTTTGTGCGCCTGCCTGTCGCGCGCGACTTCGATCTCCATCCATTCCGACAGTGCATTCACCACCGATGCGCCTACGCCGTGCAAACCGCCCGATGTGTCATAGACCTTCCCGCCGAATTTCCCGCCTGCGTGCAAGGTGGTCATGATCACTTCCAGCGCCGGCTTTTTGTATTTCGGATGCGGATCGATGGGGATGCTGCGGCCATTGTCGCGGACGGTCAGGATATCGCCGGGTTCCAGGTCGATCTCGATTCGGGACGCATGGCCTGCCACCGCTTCGTCCATCGCGTTGTCGATGATTTCGGCAGCCAGATGATGCAGTGCATGCTCGTCGGTGCCGCCGATATACATGCCCGGCCGCCGACGCACGGGTTCCAACCCCTCCAGAACCTCGATGTCCTTGGCGGTGTAGCCCTTGGAAGGTGCGGGCGCGGTGTCGAACAGGTCGGGCGATTTGGCCATGTTTGCAGCGTCTGAATCAGCGTTGTGAGAACGGATCAAGCCTTAGCACAGGCGCGCCCCCGCGCCAGCGGTTCCCTCAAAAGCCGCACGTTTTCTTAATCTTGGCTACCTATCGTTCCCGTTCGACCGGGGGGTAAGGCCAGGAAAATGCGCGCCCTTTTTGCCAGCGGCGGCCTGATCGCGGAAAGCAGCGACCCGCGCCTGTTGCGCGCGCAACTGCAGTTGATCGTCAACTCGTTGTTCTACACCGCTTTCGTCAATCCGCTCGGCGTGGCGATGATGTACGGGCCGGCCCTTATCGAACCGGAATATTTCGGCGCCGTTCCGCTCAGCCATTTCTGGATCGTTTGCGGCTTGCACGCGGCGACTTGTACGGCGGCGTGGCTCATCTATCGCAGGCGCAACGAGCCGTTCGATCTCATCTCGATGGAACGGCGGCTTGCGTGGTTGCAATTCGTGCTCGGCGTTTGCTGGGGCGTCACGTTATGGCTTTTGTGGGTCGATAAAAATCCGACCAACAATGTATTTTGCGCGCTTGTCATGACGTCCATGCTGTGGGCCGCAACCGTCACCCGCGCGATGCATTTGAGGCTCTACGCCATCGGCTTCGTCTCAATGGCCGGGCTTTACTGGTTGCGGATGCTGACCGGCACCACGCCGGTGGC
>CAZTCU010000133.1:0-7431 GCA_964612235.1 uncultured Rhizobium sp. | reverse complement strand
AGAGGAAAGCAAACGTGGCGAGCGCGTGTTTCATGCGGCGTCACTCATTGTCTTTGCCGCCAGCGGCAGAACGATTTCGACGCGCGTGCCCTCGCCCGGCACGCTATAGATGGTCAGCGTGCCGCCGTGCTGGTCGACTATGGCCTTGGCGAAAGGAAGACCCAGGCCCGTTCCCTGATGCTGCCCATCGAGCGCCGAGCGCAGGCGATGGAACGGGCGCACCACGAAAGCGGTGTCTTCCGGCTCCATGCCGATGCCGGTGTCCTCGACGGCAAGACGGACGGCCTCGCGCGTGCGCGACGCCGAAACGGAAATCCTGCCGCCTTTGGGCGTGAACTTGACGGCGTTGTGCAGCACGCCGTGAATGGCCGTTCCCAGTTTGGCGGGATCGCCCATGAAATCGGGCAGCGCCGCAATCTCGCCCGCAATGCGCAATTCCACGCCGCCCTTGTCCGCCAGCGGCTGCAACAGGGTGATGCTGTTGCGCAGAAGCGTGGCGAGCGAAACGGCTTCGCGCCGGATCTCCAGCCGCCCTGCCTCGAAATCGGCGAGGTCGAGCATCTTGGCGACGAGCGACAGCAGGTGATGCCCGCATCCCACGATGTCGCTCGCATATTCGCCATAGCGTTTGACGCCGATGGGACCGAGGACTTCCTGTTGCAACATTTCGCCGAAGCCGACGATGGCGTTCAGCGGCGTGCGCAGTTCGTGACTCATATTGGCGAGGAAATGCGATTTCGCCTCGTTGGCGCGCACCGCTTCGTTGCGCGCGATCTCCAGGCTGTTGATCGCGGAAGTGAGTGCGGCCTCGCGTTCGGCGATCGATTGCGTCATGTTGATGAGCGCATCGGATAGATGGCCCAACTCGTCGCGCTGCTTCAGGCGTTCGGGTTTTGTATAGTCGCCGCCCGCGATGCGCCGTGCGGCGGCGGCCAGTTGTTCCAGCGGCTGCGAGAAGGTGCGCACGATCAACATCGAACCGATCAGCGCCAGAACGAGCGCGCCCGCCACCACCGCGAGGATCGGCTTGGCGATAGCGAGATAAGGCGCAAGCGCCTCATCCAGCGGATAGTCCAGGATCACGAACACCGGTGCGCTGTGGGCCGCGGTCTGCAACGGCGCGGTGACGGTCAGGAATTCGCGACCGTTTGTGCCGACGACGCTGGCCTCGATGGCGTGACGGCTGGGAAGCGTGACGTTGGCGTAGTCCTTCGTCCGGGCCACGACTTCCCACGCACCGTTCGCGCGGGTCGCCAACGCGATGGAACGCTGTTCCACGCTCATGGCGCGCAGCTTGTCGAGCAGCGCGTTGTCGACGGGGATGCAGGCCGCGATGAAGGCAATCGGCACGGGCGCCAGCACCGGCACCGCGACGATCCAGTAGACGCGGCCATCGAGCGTGGCCAGCGCCGTGCTGCGGTTGTTGACCGCCGCGTCGCTCAACAGGCTCGAATAGACGAACGCGCCGCCCTGTTCGAACGGCGCGCCGGTGTCGGCGTTGATCTTGCCGTCCAATCCTACGAGCATCATGCGCGTGGCGCCGATGCGATGGCCGTGATTGCGAAGCGCCGACAACTCGGTGTCGTAGTCGCGCTGCGCAATGGCTTGCCTCAGTGCGTAATCGAGAGAGAGAACTTCCACGCCTTCGGTTGCGCGTTCCGACAGCACGTTGAGCTGGCGCGTGAAGACGGCGGCTTCCTGTGTCAGTTCGCGCTTGCCCTTTTCGACCAACGAATGGCGCAGGAAGGCATAACCGATGGCCGCGCTCAGCACCTGCACGCCGATCAGCGTGACGATCAGGAACAGGGCGAGGCGGCGACGGAACGTCATGACATCAATAGTCCTGACTGTGCGAATGCTTCATGCCGGGCATCGCGCCGCCGAGCAGCGGTGCGGACATCGAAAGCCTCGCGCCGCCTCCCGACACCTGGAGAACGGCCTGCGGCGGCGCGCGCCCCGGCGCGAGCCTGGGATGCCAGACGCTGGCGCGATAGGCGCCGTCCGGCACATGGTCGAGTCTGGCGTGGCCGTGTTCGTCGGTGGTCACGGTCCACGGCGAGTCCGCGACATAGACGAACGCCACCATGTTGTCGTGGATGTTGCAGCCGATGGCGGCGACGCCGGGTTTGTCGAACACCACCGGCGGCGATTTCTCGCCCTGCTTGATCTCGTATTCGAACTGCTTGATCTGCGAGAACGAATAGACCTGGTGCATCGTCGCGTCGTTGTTCGCGAACACGACCTGTCCGCCCTTGCGGATCGTCACCACCAGCGGAACGAACATCTGGTCGCGCTGGTCGATCACCGCTTCGTTCGCGATGTTCGACGGCGAAGGCATCGCGCCGTTCTCGGGCGCGAGACTCACGATGGCACCCGCCGCCGGTTTGCCGTTCGCATCGGTGATCGCGATATCGACCGTCGCGGCAATGGCTGTGCCATGCACGCAGACGAAGGCCAGCATTAGGGCAGCGGACAGACTTCCCCGGGTCATGCCCGGAAACTACAACCCAAATGGTTACGGGGCTGTTTTCGCTGGGTTTATGAAGGGTAAACGGCATTGTCTGGGAACGGGCTCACGCCTAGCCTGCGAGCCGCACGCGGGGGGTAGTCATGGCATCTTGGAACCGGCGCAAATCTCTCGACGCCGCCGCTCATCTTGCGACGGCGCAACGGCTGAAACCCACGCTTGGCTGGCCGCATCTGGTGGCGCTGGGGGTGGGCGCCATCGTGGGGACCGGCATCTATACGCTGACCGGAATCGGGGCGGGGCTGGCGGGACCGGCGGTGATCGTTTCCTTTGCGCTGGCCGGCGTGGTGTGCGCCTGCGCGGCGCTCGCCTATGCCGAAATGGCCACGATGATGCCGGTGGCGGGCAGCGCCTATACCTACAGCTATGCGGTGATCGGCGAATTGATCGCGTGGATCGTGGGATGGAGTCTGATCCTCGAATACACCGTGGTCTGCGCGGCCGTGGCCGTGGGCTGGTCGGCTTATGCGGCGGGCGTGATCCATTCGCTGCATCTGGGAATACCCGATGCGCTCCTGGCGGGGCCGCAGGCCGGCGGCGTTCTCAATCTGCCCGCAGTTCTGATTTCATTGCTCGTCGCGGGACTTCTGGCGCTGGGCACACGGGAAAGTGCTACAGTGAATTTCCTGCTGGTTGTCATCAAGCTGGTGGCGCTGGGCGCGTTCGTGTTGCTTGCCCTGCCCGCTTTCGACAACGCGCATTTCTCGCCCTTCGCACCCAACGGGATCTACAGGCTCACGCCGGACGGCGTGAAACTCGGCATCGTGCCCGCGGCATCGCTGATCTTCTTCGCGTTCTACGGTTTCGACACGATCTCGACGGCGGCGGAGGAAACGAAGAATCCGGGGCGCGACCTTTCCATCGGCATAGTGGGGTCGATGGTGTTGTGCACCTTGATCTACATGATCGTGGCGGCGGCGGCGATCGGGGCGGCGCCTGTGGCAAGTCTCGCCAAAAGCGCGGAGCCGCTCGCGCTCATCCTGCGCGAATTGCAACATCCGGTGGCGGCAAATTTGATCGGCGTGGCCGCCATCGTGGCGTTGCCGAGCGTCATCATGGCATTTCTCTATGGGCAGAGCCGCATCTTCTTTGTGATGGCGCGCGACGGATTGCTGCCGCAGCGGCTGGCGCGCGTCAGTGCGCGCACCGGCACACCGATATTGATGACGGTGCTGACGGGCATCTGGGCCGCGATCATTTCCGGCGTCGCGCCGCTCAAGGCCATCGCGGAGCTTGCGAATGCGGGCACGCTTTGCGCCTTCGTGGCGGTGGCGTTTTGCATGATGCTGCTTCGGATGCGCGAGCCGGAACGTCCGCGCGTGTTCCGCACGCCGTTGTGGTGGCTGGTCGGATCGCTGGCGGTGGCGGGCTGTCTTTATCTGTTCGCCAACCTGCCGCTGAAGACGCAATTGTTCTTCCTGGCGTGGAACGGCGTCGGTCTCATCGTCTATTTCGCCTACAGCATGCGAGCGAGCCGCCTCGCGAGGACCTAACATTTGTGTCAATATCCCCAAGGCGATACGCAACTTTCTAACCTTGCATTAACGGGCCGCAGTTTACGGTACGCACATCGCGATTGTCCGGGGCCTGCCGAAATGTCCGATCTGATGCCTCATGTGGGCGCGCAACTGAATCCGGGAAAGCTGGAAAACCCGACCCTCGCTTTCCTGCGCGACTACTGGGAGAAGAAGCGCGGCGACCGCAAGATGCCGAGCCGCGCCGATATCCGTCCGTCGGAACTGCGCGAACATCTGGCCTGGGTGATCATGGCCGACGTACTGCCGGGCGAACAGGATTTCCGTTATCGCCTGATCGGCACGCTCGTCACCGAATATTTCCTCACCGAAGCCACCGGCAAGACGGTGAGCGAGTCGTTCGCGAAACTCGGTCCCGCCGTCACGCATGCCGTGCTCGCGGTGATGCGCACGGCGGCGAAGGAATGCGCGCCGATCCATGCCTATGGCGACGCCGATGCGTTTGCCACCGGCTATGAAGCGTTCGACGCGATCTTCCTGCCGCTCTCCGACGACGGCGAGACAGCCAACGTCATCCTGCACGCCTTCGTGTTCAACCGGCCCGAAGTGCTGATGGCCCGCCAGATCGCCAAGGGCAATGGCGGCCAGCTTCCCCAGCGGGTCAAAAGCCTGCCCGGCGCGGCGTAATCCCGGTTCCCTTGCTTTCCAACCCGCCCCTCCGGTAGCACTTCACCGGGGGAGAAACCGCCATGGCTATGACCGAGGATGTTGCCCGCGCGCCTTTGAAGACGCGCATCGGATGGGTGGTGACCGCCTCGGCCGCGGGAACCGTGTTCGAGTGGTACGACTTCTTCATCTTCGGTTCGCTCGCCGCCATCATCGCCAAGCATTTTTTCGCCAGCGCCGGCGAAGTTCAGGGTTTCATCTTCGCGCTGCTGACCTTCGCCGCCGGGTTCTTCGTGCGCCCGTTCGGGGCGGTGGTGTTCGGACATATCGGCGACCGCACGGGGCGCAAGCGGGCCTTCCTCGTCACCATCACCATCATGGGGCTGGCGACCTTCGCGGTGGGTTTCCTGCCCGATTACAACTCCATCGGATTTCTTGCGCCGTGGATATTGGTGTTGCTGCGGGTGGCGCAGGGTTTCGCTGTGGGCGGAGAATATGGCGGAGCCGCGATCTATGTCGCCGAACACGCCTCGCCGCAGAACCGCGGGCAGGCGACGGGATGGATTCAGGTGTCGGCGTCGCTCGGCCTGTTCCTGGCGCTCGCCGTGATCCTCACCACGCGCACCTGGCTCGGCGAGAGCAGGTTCGAGGATTGGGGCTGGCGCATTCCGTTCCTGGTTTCGGTGCTGCTGCTTGGCATCTCTTTATGGATTCGTCTGCAGCTCGATGAATCGCCCGTGTTCCGCCGTATCCAGGCGGAAGGCGCAACTTCGCAGGCGCCGCTTTCCGAGGCTTTCCTGCAATGGCCGAACCTGCGGCTGGTGCTGATCGTGCTGTTCGCGCTGCTGATGGGACAGGGCGTGGTCTGGTACACCGCACAGTTCTACACGCAGTTCTTCCTCGAGCGCGTGGTGAAGGTGGAACCGGCGACGGTGAACCTGCTCATCATGGTCATCACGCTGGTCTCGGCCCCCTTGCACATGGCGTTCGCCATCATCTCCGACCGCATCGGACGCAAACCGGTGATGCTGTTTGGATTGGGCTTGGCCGCGGTCAGCTTCTTTCCCGGTTTTCATCTGCTGACGCAGGCGGTCAATCCGGCGCTGGTCTCCGCGTCCATTACCTCGCCGGTTATCGTCAACGCCGATCCCGCCGACTGTTCGTTCCAGTTCGATCTCCTCGGCAAGGCGCAGTTCACGACATCGTGCGATATCGCGCGCTCGGCGCTGGCGAAGATGGGCGTGCCCTACCACACCGAAAACGCGGCGGCGGGCTCGCATACGGTCGTGCATGTGGGAAGCCTGCCGGTCGAAAGCCTCGACGGGCGCAAGCTCGCGCCCGCCGAACTCGCCAAACAGCGCGGCTATTTCGAGACCACCTTGCGCGATGCGTTGCGCGCGACCGGCTATCCGCCGTCCGCCGATCCGTCGCGCGTCGACGTGATGGGGGCGCTTGCTGCGCTGCTTGTGTTCATCATCGCGGCTGCGGCCCTTTATGGCCCGCAAGCCGCGACATTGGTGGAACTGTTTCCGACACGCATCCGCTATTCCGCCATGTCGGTGCCCTATCACGTCGGCGTCGGCTGGTTCGGGGGCTTCCTGCCCGCAACCGCCTTCGCCATCGTGGCCGCGACCGGCAACATCTACGCCGGCCTCTGGTACCCCGTGATCATCGCAGGAATCGGCTTCCTGGTGACGCTGTTCTTCCTGCCCGAAACCAGAGGCAGAAACATCACGGATTAGTGGGAATCGATCGGAACCCCCGGTTCGCTCTTCGTCGGATGAATCACGAGCGAGCTTTTCACGCTTGCCACGTTCTTCGCCGCGGTCAGCGTATCGGTGATGAACGTCTGGAACGCGGAGAGATCCTTCGCGACCACCTTCAACAGGAAATCGACTTCACCCGAAAGCATGTGGCACTCGCGCACCATCGGCCACGCGCGCACCTGATCTTCGAACTGTTTGAGATCGGATTCGGCCTGGCTCGAAAGGCCGACAAAGACAAAACCGGATACTTCGTAACCTAAGAGTTTGCCGTCGAGATCGGCGTGATAGCCGCGCACGTAACCGGCCTTCTCCAACGCGCGCATACGGCGCAAACACGGAGGGGCGGTGATCTTGGCGCGGCGGGAGAGTTCTACGTTGGTGATCCGTCCATTCGACTGCAGTTCGGAGAGGATGCGCATGTCGATGGAGTCCAGCTTATGATGTTCCATTTTTGAGAAACCCTAAATGTTTAGACACCTCATTATACCGCCTCCTCGCTGGGGTTTAGCAATAATGTTTCGACTGTGCAGTGCATCAATTCAGACTGGATGGTGAATGCACACGATTCGGTCCGAAAATCGGAATTGGAACCATTCGCATTCTAATGTTTACATAAGAAACCAAGCCGCCACATGGCTTTCCGGTTTCGACTTGACCTTTTGTCCGCCCCTTCCGATATGAACAAAAGCAATCCGCCGAAGATGCCGAGGGGGCACTCGCGGTCCCGCGAGGGGCGCTTCCCATGCCCCCGGCCAAGGGAAAAACATGTCACATGCCGGGCCATCGAAAGTCGTGATTCTGGGTAGCGGTCCGGCCGGATGTACGGCCGCGATCTATGCCGCCCGCGCGATGCTCGAACCGGTGCTGATCGGCGGCATCCAGCCGGGCGGGCAACTCACCATCACCACCGACGTCGAGAACTATCCGGGCTTCGCCGAAGCCATCCAGGGCCCGTGGCTGATGGAGCAGATGCAGGCGCAGGCCGAGCATGTCGGCA
>CAZTCU010000132.1:0-7546 GCA_964612235.1 uncultured Rhizobium sp. | reverse complement strand
CGCCGGACAGCGGCAATGTGAAACTCGGCACCAATCTGGAAATGGCCGCGCTCGACCAGAGCCGCGCCACCCTGCATCCCGAAACGCTGCTGGCTGCGGTGCTGACGGATGGCAGGGGCGACATGGTGGAAGTCGCGGGCAAGCCGCGTCATGTCGTGAGCTACATGAAGGATTTCCTGTTCCTTCCGGAACAGGCGCGCACGCCGGTTCGCGTGTTGTCGGGCGGCGAGCGCGCGCGATTGCTGCTGGCGAAACTGCTCGCAAAGCCGTCCAACCTTCTGGTGCTGGACGAACCGACCAACGATCTCGATCTGGAAACGCTCGACCTGCTGGAAGAGATGATCGACGACTATCCGGGCACCGTTCTGGTCGTGAGCCACGACCGCGATTTCCTGGATCGCATCGCGACCTCCATCCTGATGGCGGAAGGCGACGGGCGGTTCATCGAATATGCGGGCGGGTATACCGACATGCTGGCGCAGCGTGGCCAGGGCGTTGTGGCGCGCGATATCCCCAGGCCCGCGACGGCGGCGAAAGAGGCCGCACCTCGCCCTGCCCCGCGCAGGCGAAAGCTGACCTTTTCCGATCAGCACGCGCTGAAATCGCTTCCCGCGGAAATGGCCGCGCTGGAAGCAAAAATCGCGGATTTGCAGACACGGCTATCGGACAGCGCGCTCTATGCGCGCGATCCGAAGACGTTCACGTCGCTTTCGACCGAGCTTGCCGAAGCCCAGACCGCGATTGCCGAACGCGAGCATCGCTGGCTGGAACTCGAAATGCTGCGCGAGGAAATCGAACAGGACGGTTGATCAGCTTGCGAGGCCCGCCTGCAACGCAGACGCCGTTCGGGCGGCGGGGAATTCTCCCCAGGCGCAGGTGCCGATGCCGCGATGGCTTTCGATATGGAAACTGCCGCCGTGGGTTTCGACCAACGCCTTCACCAGCGGCACGCCCAGTCCTGTGCCCCAGCCCTCCACCGTCGTCACATGGGCGATCTGGACGAAAGGTTCGAGCGCGCGGCGGACTTCATCGGGGTCCATGCCGATGCCGGTGTCCTTGACGCCAAGCGCAAGCCCGCCGCCATCGACCACATGAGCGAAGACGCTGACGGTGCCGCCGGGCTGGGTGAACTTGATGGCGTTCGACAACAGGTTGGTGAGCACCTGGGTGATGGCGCGTTCGTCGGCGATCAGCAGCATGGCGGCGTCGATCTCGGTGCGCAGCGAAACGCCGCCCTTGCGCGCCTGGTTCTCGACAAAGCGCAACGCATTGGCCGCGGCCTGATCGAGCGCGATCTCGACCTCGTGAAGATCGTGCTTGCCCGCCTCGATCTTGGCGAGATCGAGAAGGTTGTTGATCAGGTTGAGCAGATGCAGCCCGCTTTTGTGGATGTCGCCGACATAGTCCGCGTATTTGGGCGGGCTCACGGGGCCAAACGTCTCGGTCCTGACCAAGTCCGAAAAGCCGATGATGGCGTTGAGCGGCGTGCGCAGTTCATGGCTCATATTGGCGAGGAATTCGCTTTTGGCCTGGCTTGCGTGCTGCGCGAAATCGCGGGCGTGCGAGAGTTCCTCGGCGGTGCGCGATAATTCCTGCGCCAGGTTCTCCTTTTCGAAGCGCTGCAGGGTGACCGTTCTGTAGGCGCGTTCGAAGGTGAAGGAGAGATTGCAGATCAACAATCCCGCCAGAACCTGCAGCACCGGTCCCAGCCAATCCATGACCGGCGAGCCCGTCAGCGCGTGGGTGGCCAGAAGCGGTATGTCGACCGCCATTCCGGGCAGCGAGATATATCGGCACAAACCCGATTGCGGCACGCTGGCCGCCATGCTGGCGAACAGGAACGTGACGAGGAACCCGTTGTTAAGCACGTTTCCCGGCAGCCAGACATAGAGGATCATCGTGGACCACAGGGCCATGAACGGCACGGTCCATGCGATCATCTGCAATGTGAAGCGCCCGGCTTCCTCCGGTATACGTTCGCGCGAAAGCGCCTTGTGGCTTCCCCAATGCCACCAGGCGAGCGAGGCAAAGACCGTCGCGAGCCACATCGAGACGCGCGGCAGGGACACCCATTGCAGATCGACGCAAGCCACAACGAGCGCGATGGCGGCATTCGGCAGCGTCGACTGCAGATTGTTGCGGGCGATGGCACGAAGCTGCTCGATGCGCACCCGCGCTTCGAGTGTGTCGCGCGGCGACAATTGCGCCGCTGCCCAGCCCAAGGCTCCCGCAAGCATGCCCGCCATCTCCTGACGGGCACATCTTGAAGTTGAACGATTAACGAATGACTTGCAGGCCCCGGCCGAGGCCGCAAACTATCTTTTAACGATATTTTTGTTTCCCGCCCGGATGTTATGGAACTTTGCGAGGGCATAAAAAGCCCATTATATCAGGACAAATTAAGCCCCAATCAACGGTTCGCTGCAAAAATGTGAAAATTGAAAAAGTCTCGGCGGGCGGGATTGGATGTTTCACGACCATAAGATGGCGTGCCGTTCGGCATGCCGCCGCGAAGGCCGGCCGTGACCACGGCCGACAAACTCGCCGTCGTGCAAACCCTGCTCGATGCGATGGTGGGCGAGATTCCCATCGATGCCACCGTGGTCTTGTCGGGCACGCTGGGCCATGCGGACGACAAGACGAACGATGCGAGCGTCGCGGCTCGCCGCATTCCCTCCCTCGTTCTGGCGGGGCGTTCGTTCGAAGCGCTCGCGGCCTGTCACATCGCGCTCGCGGCCGCCGAAGGCGCGATGTTGCAGAACACGCTGAGACCCAAGATCGTTGAATTGCGCAAATTGCTGGAACGCGAACTGTTGACGTCGCAGGAGGTCGACCTGGTATCGGCGGGCGGTCGCATGCACCTGCTGCCCCGGCGCTCCGTCCTCATCGGGCGTCCGTCCTCCGAAAGAACCGTTGACGTGGCGGTGAACTGCCGCTGGCTTTCGCGCGGCGACCGAAACCTTTCGCTGTTCTGCGAAGGGACGAACTGGTTTGTCGAAGACCTTGGAAGCACCAACGGAAGCTCCATCCAGGGACACGCCTTGAAACCGGGCAATCCGGTCGCCTTGCCGGCCGGCGAAACACGCATCGAGATCGGCGCGTCCGATACAAGACCCGCGCTTGCGACGGTGCATCTTCACCGGCCCGCCAAGGACCCCGGCGCGGTGGCGATCACACTGAGCGGCAGGCCCGGACAGACCAACGGCAAAACCGATCCCTGGCCGTCGATGCACGAAGACATGGCGCGCAAATGGATCGTCTTCCGCGAACAGGTTGGCATCAGCGTATCGGAAGATTGCGCGGTGCGGCTTCGGTCCGGCCAGGCGGGAATACTTGCCGCGCTGCGCTATCAGAGCGGTTTCTGGATCGTGCCGTCGTCGCGGTGCGCCATGCAGATAGATGGCGTGGAGTTGTTCGAATCCGCGCCCCTGCCGGTCGGTACGACGCTTTCGATCGGCGGGGCGAATCTTAAGGTCGAGCCGTCCAATCCGTTGCCTTTTGTCCCCGACACCGTGGTTGAAACGCGGAGAGCCGCGGGATGACAACGCTCAAACGGTTGCGCCGCATGGAGATTGCGGTTCTGCTGCCGCTGGCTTGCAGCGTTGCTGCCTGCTCGACGACGAAATCGAACGATCAGCGGGCGGCAATCGCGCCACAGGCTGCCGCGCCCGCCGCCAAATCTCCGGCCGAGCGATTCCAGGCCGCGTTGCAACTGCTGCAGGACGGACAGCCCCAACAGGCGGACGACGAACTTCACGCCTATCTGAAGGACGTTCCCGACAGCAAGCCGGCGCACGACCTGGTGACGCAGATCGAAACGCCGCTGGACAAACTGTTTCCCGCCGACAATTTCCATGTGACCCTGGCCAAGGACGAAAGCCTGTCGTCGCTGGCCAGGACATATCTCGGCGATCCGCTGAGCTTCTATGCGCTGGCGCGCTACAACGCCATTGCCGTTCCGGCCAAAGTGAACGCCGGGCAATCGATCAAGATTCCCAAGACGTCCTTTGCTCTTGCCGCCGAAAAAGCGCTCGCCGCAAAAGAACCGGACGAACTCGCGGCGCCGACACCCACGCCAAAGCCCAAGCTGACGGCCGACGAAATCTGGAAGGAAATCGAAGCCGACATTCGCCATTATCGTTATGAGGAGGCGGTGGAGCTTTCAGAGGCAAACGAATTCCAGCCGAGCCGCGCGCAGGCGCGCACGATAGCCGCCGCCTATGCCGCCGACGCGAAAGCCAAGCGCAAGAGCGATCCCCAGACATGCGCGCGCTATGCCACCAAGGCCGGGCAATACTATCTCGATGCGGACGAATCGGCGAAGGCCTTGGAGACGCTCGACATCGCGCTGGCGGTTGCGCCCGGCGACGCGCAGGCCAAAGCTTTCCACCAACAGGCGTCTCACAAGATCGCCGACAGCAAATACAAGGAAGGCATGATCGCGTTTCAGCATCAGGATCTCGATGGCGCCATCGCGGCCTGGGACAGGGTGGTGGCGCTGGAGCCCGGCTACAAGGACGTGCAGCTCAACCGGGCGCAGGCGTTGAGGCTGAAGGAAAACCTCAAGAAGCTGCAACATTAGGGCGCGAATTGGCGCTCTTTCCCCCGGCCACCTCGGCGGAAAACGCTTTTCAGAGATCAGGCGCGCAGGATCTCCGCGCGGATGGTGGTTTCGGGGACGACGGCGTCCGGGGAAATGTCGAGCACCGGTACATCGGCTTGCTGGCGCGTTTCCTCGTCCTGCGACAGGCGGGACTGGACCTTTTCGGCCATGCGATTGAAGGCGGAATAGATCTCGCCGATTTCATCGCGGCGCGTTTGGGAGATGCGCAAATCCCAATCGCCTTCGCCGAACGTGTTGAGCGACCGGCGCAGCAATCGTATGGGCCGCAGGAGCAAGAGGCCGAACACTTGCGAAAGCCCGATCACCGCAAGCACGGCAAGCAGGCCCAACGCGGCCATGAGCCATGCCGTGGCTTTGAGCACGCTGGCGACGCCATCCTGTGCGAGACCCAGATAGACGCGGCCGACTTCGGTTTTCTGGAAGAGGATCGGCGTATCGAACAGAAGCATCGGCTGCGCGCCCTTGGACATCGAAGAGGCCGTCATGTCCGGCGATGTCTTCAAGGGGGTGAGACCCGCAGGCACGCGATAGGGTTTTCCTACGAGCGCGGGCTCGGTCGACGCCTGGACGATGTTTTCGTGATCGGCGATGACGAGATAGTCGAAGCTGCCGCGGGCATGGGCATCCTGCACGAACAGCTTGAGCGGCAGCCAGTTCTGCGCCAGCGCCGGAACGGCGGAATGCACCGCGACGAAGCGGGCAAGCGCGGCACCGGATGCGATGCTTTGGTCGCGCACCACGCCGGATTCCATCCTGTAAACGACGCCCATGCTGGCAAGAAACAGCACCGCAAGCACGCTTGCGGCCACCGCGGCGAGTTTCAGGCGCAGCGGCAGGAAGCGGTTGCGCGCAGCCTCCTCTTCCCTGGCGATCAGGGCGTCCAACTCGCGTTCGAAGGCGTCGACCAGTTGTTTGCCCGTCTGGAAACGCTGTTCGGGCCGTTTGGCAAGAAGCTTCATCACCGCGCGATTGACGCCTTGCGGCACGCGCTCGAGCGGCGGCGGATCTTCCTGCACGATCTGCAGCATCAGATGCGCGAGATTGCCGCCGTCGAAGACGCGCCGTCCGGCGAGCAGTTCGTAGAGAATGGCGCCCAGGGAAAACAGATCGGAGCGCCCGTCGGTGGCGCGGCCCATCGCCTGTTCGGGCGACATGTAGCGCGGCGTGCCGACGATGGTGCCCGCATGGGTGCGTTCGATCTCTCCGTTGCGTTGCAGGCTCGCGATGCCGAAATCCGCCAGCTTGACGGTTTCGCCGCCTTTCAGGACGAGAATGTTCTCCGGTTTGATGTCGCGATGCACGATGCCGTGCCCATGAGCATGATCGAGCGCGCTGCCGAGCTGGATGCCGATGGAGAGAATGCGCTTGAGCGAGAATTCCGCACCATCCGCCATGATCTCGGCGAGCGATTTCTCGTCGAGGAATTCCATCGTGATGAAGGGCCGGCCGTCCACGCGGCCCGCGTCGTAGATGGTGACGATGTGGGGATGGGAGATGAGGCCGGCAGACTGGGCCTCGCGCTGGAAACGGGCGAGATAATCCTCGTCGACGCCGTGTTCGGTCTTGAGGAGCTTGACGGCGACTGTGCGGCCGATGGCCGGATCGCGCGCGCGATAGACGACGGCGGCCGCCCCCTCGCCGATTACCTGTTCGATTTCATAGCGGCCGATCCGGGACGGATGTTCCATGTCGGCGACTTCCTGGCGAGACGTTGCCCCCTCCGGACGGCCCGGATGGCCCATTTTGATACCAGCGAAACCTTGCCACGAAGTTAGGCGGCCGGTGCCGTTGCCAAGCCCCTGCGATCTGGGGCATTTTTCGAATGTTCCACGGGAGACGCGCGAAGCGCGACGATGCAGGCCCGATCGTTCTTCCGGTCCGCAAGCCGGACCCATGCGGGCGCTGTCCGCGCGACCAACGAAGATGCGCTGTTCGTTTCGGACGCCCTCGGCCTTTGGGCCGTGTCGGACGGCATGGGCGGGCATGCGGGCGGCGAAATTGCAAGCGCGACCGTTGTCGAGACATTGCGGCTGGCGGCCGGTTCGCCCGCCACGTCGCCCCTGGAACACCGCGCACGCAAGGCGCTTTGCGAGGCCAATGCCGAACTGTGCCGCCGCAACGAAGCGGCGATCCCGCCGTCCGAGATGGGCGCCACGGTCGCGCTGCTGGGAATCGAAGGCGCACGATTCTTTTGCCTGTGGGCGGGCGACAGCCGCATCTACCGGATTCGCGGCACGGAGGCGGCGCAACTCACCCGCGATCATCGCTATGTGCAGGACCTGATCGACGCTGGCACATTGAGCGAAAGCGAGGCGCAGCAACACCCGCGCCGCAACGTCATCACGCGCGCGGTGGGAATAACACGCGACATCGCGTTCGACAGATGCGACGGCGAGGTTCGCGAAGGCGATATTTTCCTTCTCGCCACCGACGGCGTGAGCGGCATCTGCACGGCGCAAGACATTGCTGCGGCCGCGCAGGCGCGCACGCTGGAACAGGCGGCCGACGATCTTGCCGCGCTATGCCTGAAACGCGCCGCACCGGACAATTTCGCGTTCGTCTTCGTGCGGACCGAAGCGCCTCGCCAGATCGATTGACCTATCCGCCCAGACCGACGCTCACCTTTGCGAAGGGGCCGTGGAAAACAATATTCTCCCGCGCCCTGTTGTCGAGGCCCCCATCCATCGCGCCAAAGAAGAAATCAGCCCGATAGCCGAAGCTCACCTTTGCATTGGAGCGTTGCAGCGTGAGCCCTGCGAAGCCGCCGACATTGGGTGCGACGACGGACCTGGAACGGCCGAAGGCGCCTGGCACGATGGTGTGTTCCGTGGGCGGCGGCGGCAGGGCGAAGGGGCTGCCGTGGAAATAGCGGCTGGAACTGCTGTAAGTGCCGTGCGCCTTGGTTCTGCCGAACAACAAAGC
>CAZTCU010000131.1:0-7551 GCA_964612235.1 uncultured Rhizobium sp. | reverse complement strand
ACCGTCGGTGCCGCCATATTCGTCGATGACGAGCGCCAGATGATTGTGGGTTGCCTGCATCTTGAGCAGAAGGTCGAGCGCGGGCATCGACGGCGGAACGAACAGCACGTTGCGGCGCAGCTTGGAGAGCGGCACGTCGGTCTTCAGACGGAAACTTCCATCCATCTCGACGTCGATCAGGCCCACGATGTCCTTGAGCAATACGATGCCCACCGGATCGTCGAGCGTTTCGCGATAGACCGGCAAACGCGAATGCTGGGCTTCGCGGAACAGGGCCACAAGATCGCAGAGCGGGGTTTTTTCTTCCACCGCCACAATGTCGGCGCGCGGCACCATCACGTCGTCGACGCGTAGCTCGCCGAATTCGAGCAGATTGGCGAGCATCAGCCGTTCCTGCTCGGAGAGCGCGGGGTTCTCGCGGTCGGATTCCTCGATCACCTCCTGCAGGCTTTCGCGCATCTGCACGCCGGGCCGGTTGCGCAGGAAAGACTGCAGTCGTTTCAGAAGCGACAGTTTCTGCGGTTCTTCGCTTGCGCTTGCGTCAGCCATCGGATCAGGCGGCCTTCGAGAGGTAGGGGTTGGGGATCTTCAGCCCGGCGAGGATTTCGATTTCAAGCGGCTCCATGCGCTTGGCATCGCGCGGGCGTTCGTGATCGAAGCCCAGAAGATGCAGCACGCCATGCACGGCGAGATGGGAAGCGTGATGGGCGAAAGACTTTCCTTCTGCGACCGCTTCGCGCGCCGCCACGCCATAAGCGATGGCGATGTCGCCCAGATAATCGGGATCGTGCGACGGAAAAGACAGCACGTTGGTCGCCTTGTCGCGGCTGCGGAAATCCGCGTTCAAGGCGCGGAGCTTTCTGTCGGTGGTGAGAAGTATGGTGAAAGGTCTGGCAGGCCCGGCACCAGCGCGCGCGTAAGCCGCGAGTGCCGCGCGCTTGATCTGCGCGCGGGCTTTGCGCCAGCGGGCGTCCTCGACGAGCAGCGTGACTTCGGGGGACTTCATGGCATGCTCTTGCGGCGGCCGCCGGGAAGCGGCGGCAAGCCTGGCGGGGCTTCGGCACCACTATAGGCGGCGACGATGCGTGAGACGAGAGCGTGGCGCACAACGTCGGCCTCCGAAAAGCGCGCGACGGCCACGCCTTCCACGCCGCTCAAAATGTCGAGCGCCTGATTGAGACCTTCGGCGCGCGCACCTGGCAGATCGCTTTGCGAGGGATCGCCGGTCACCACCATGCGCGAGTCTTCGCCCAGACGTGTCAGCGCCATCTTCATCTGCGGCGTGGTGGTGTTTTGTGCTTCGTCGAGAATGACGAAAGCACGCGCGAGCGTGCGGCCGCGCATGAAGGCGAGCGGCGCCACTTCGATGATGCCCTGCTCCATCAGCCGCGTGCATTGATCGCCCATCACCTCGAACAGCGCGTCGTATAGCGGACGCAAATAGGGATCGATCTTCTCGCGCAGATCGCCCGGGAGGAAGCCCAGGCGCTCGCCCGCTTCGAGCGCGGGACGCGACAGGATGATGCGCTCTACTTTGCGTTCGTAAAGCAGATGGGCTGCGAAGGCGGCAGCGAGATAGGTCTTGCCGGTGCCGGCGGGGCCGATGCCGAAGACGAGCGGATGCGTGCGCATCAGATCGAGATAGGCAGCCTGCGCCGGCGAGCGCGCGCGTGTGACGCGCGAGGACGCCGTCTTGATCGACGGAGTGCCGAAGCCCGCATTGATGCCGCTGGTGTCGCGGCCTGCGAAACGGAGTTCGGCGTCGACTTCGGCAAGCCCGATATTTTCATTGGCCTCGAGACGCGCATAGATGGCGCGCAGGACCGAGGCTGCGCGCTCGCGCGCTTCGGGGCTTCCTTCGACGGCGACAAGATTTCCCCGCGTGGCGATGCGAACGCCGAGTTTCTGTTCGACGCGCACGAAATGTTTTTGATGCGCGCCGCCCAACGCGGCCAAGAGCGCGTTGTTGGGGAATTCGAGCGTCACCTGCTCCTTCGCGGCGCGCTTTGCGGTGGCTCCGTTGCTCAATGCGCCAGAGCCTTTTCGCGGATGCGCGCCTCGACCAGCGAGCCGCGCAGGGAATTGGGCATCGCTTCCTCGATCCGCACATCCGCGATTTTGCCGATCAGGTGCATCGCCTCTTCGGCATAAACCGCCTGCAGATAGGGGCTGCGGCCGATCGCCTGGCCTGCGCGGCGGCCCTGCTTCTCGAACAGCACGGGGAAGACACGGGTTTCGCAGGATGCGTTGAATCCATCCTGCTGCTCGCGCAACAGCGCCTGCAATGCGTAAAGCCGTTCGTCCTTCACCGCTTCCGGTACCTGGATTTTCGCAACGGACGCGGGTGTGCCGGGGCGCGGGGAGTATTTGAACGAGAAGGCTTGCGCGAAATTCACTTCGCGGATCAGCGCCATCGTAGATTCGAAATCCTTGTCGGTCTCGCCGGGGAAGCCGACGATGAAATCCGACGACAGCGCGATATCGGGGCGCGCGACGCGGATGCGTTCGACGAGGCGCAGATAATCATCCGCCGTGTGCTGGCGGTTCATCGCTTTCAGCACGCGGTCCGAGCCGGATTGCACGGGCAGGTGGAGGAACGGCATCAGGGTGGGGTTGTCGCGATGGGCGACGATCAGATCCTCGCCCATGTCGCGCGGGTGGCTGGTGGTGTAGCGCAGGCGCTCCAATCCATCGAGGCGCGACAGCGTTTCGATCAGGCCCGCGAGCGTGACGCCGTCGGCGCTGCGATAGGCGTTGACGTTCTGGCCGAGCAGCGTGATCTCGCGCACGCCCTTGGCGATCAGGCGGCGGGCTTCGGCTTCGATCTGCGCCGGGGGCCGCGAATATTCGTTGCCGCGCGTATAGGGCACCACGCAGAAGGTGCAGAACTTGTCGCAACCCTCCTGAACGGTGAGGAAAGCTGCCGGACCGTCGACGGAATTTTCTTCCGGCAGCGCGTCGAACTTCTCGTCCGCCGGGAAATCGGTTTCGAGCGCATGGCCCTTTTCGCGCGTCACACGCGCGATCATCTCCGGCAGGCGGTGATAGGATTGCGGGCCGACCACCATGTCGACCGCGGGCTGGCGCGCGACGATCTCTTCGCCTTCGGCCTGTGCCACGCAACCGGCGACCGCGATCAGCATGCCGGACTTCTCGTCCTTCATGCGCGCGAGGCGGCCGAGTTCGGAATAGACTTTTTCCGCCGCCTTCTCGCGAATGTGGCAGGTGTTGAGGATCACCATGTCCGCATCTTCGGGCGCGTCCGCCATCGTATAGCCGAGCGGCGTCAAGAGATCCGTCATACGAGTGGAATCGTAGACGTTCATCTGGCAGCCATAGGTTTTGACGAAGAGTTTCTTCATGTCAGCGCCGGGTTTCGAAGCCGCGGTTTATGGGCGAAAGAGCGCCAAAACTCAAGAAATACAGGCTTTTCATGCCGCAGCCTCGGTTAACGCCAGGCCCTCGGTTGCAGACCCTAGCCTGCGCGCGGTTTTCATACCGCCGCGCAGGGCGCGCGTTTGGCCTTCCCGCACGATGGTTTCGGTAACGGCGGCGAGTTTCTTGCGGCCGCCCACCTGATCGATGGTGATCGGTTCGTGGAACTCCACCACCACATCGATGGGGCCGGTCTTCACCGCTTCGACGAGATGGGGCACCAGATCCATGTCGCCGTACCATGCGAACAGCGGACGGTTCTCGCGGCCCATCGGCATTCCGTAGAGACCGACATAGGCGACCGACACGGGCTGCACCGGAACGTGGATTGGATTGCCTTCTGCGTCCATGCCGATGGTGGCTTCGGCGGCGCCCATCAGCGCGCTCTTGAACGGCAGCACGCAATTGCCGTCGCTCGACGTGCCTTCGGGGAACAGGATCAACGCATCGCCCTGCAGCACGCGGTCGCGAATTTGATCGCGCGCTTCGCCCGTCTGCGAACGGCGCGTGCGTTCGACGAACACGGTCTGCTGCAGCCGCGCGAGCGTGGAAAAGAACGGCCAGGTCTGCACTTCGCTTTTGGCGACGAACGACACCTTCGCCGCGCTCGAAAGAACGAGGATGTCGAAATAGGACGTGTGGTTGCCGATCATCAGCACGCCTTTGTCCTGCACCGGTGTGCCGATCACCGTCACGCGGATGCCGAACAGCTTGCAGAGGAATTTGTGATAGCGGTGGGGGAACGTCTTGCGGCGCGGAAGATTGAAGCGCAGAGCGCTGGCCTGCCAGGGAATGCCGGGCAAGGTCACCAGCACAAAGGTCAGAAGAATTCCGAAAGCGCGCAAGGCTGGCATGGCTCAGCGCTTCGCGGCCTTGTTGCCCTTCGGCACGCCATAAAGTTCGAGGCGGTGATCGACGAGTTCGAAACCCAGCTCCTCGGCGATCAGCCGCTGGAGCTTCTCGATGTCTTCGTTGCGGAATTCGACCACGCGGCCCGACTGCACGTCGATAAGGTGGTCATGATGGGATTCGGGGATTTCCTCGTAGCGCGAGCGGCCGTCGCGGAAATCGTGGCGCTCCAGGATGCCGGCATCCTCGAACAGCTTCACGGTGCGGTAGACGGTGGCGATGGAGATATGCGGATCGACGACCGAGGCGCGGCGGTAAAGCTCCTCCGCGTCGGGATGATCGGTGGCGTCGGACAGCACGCGGGCGATCACCCGGCGCTGCTCGGTCATCCGTAACCCCTTCTCAACGCAGAGTTTTTCAATCCGCGACAAATCCCACTCCCGATGTTTGTCCGCCGACTCTACCCTACAAAACAGACATTCCCCAACCCGGAAAGCGGCAGGGCAGCCGAGAGGACAAGGGCGTCTTCCGGCGCGGCCCCCAGCGTGCGGTAATACCCTTTGCGTTGTCCGGTTTTTGCAAAACCGAGGCCCGCATAAAGCGCCCGCGCGGGAGCGTTGTTCGCGCTCACTTCGAGAAACAGTCGGGTTGCTCCGGCATGGGCGGCGGCGCGGGCCGCTTCGTTCACCAGTGCCCGTCCCACGCCGTTGCGGCGAGCATCGGGCGCGACCGCGACGGTCAGGATTTCGGCCTCGTCGGAGGCGGTGCGAAAAAGGATGAACCCTGCAATCCGGCCATCACCTTCGGCCACTATGGCCGCTGCACCCGACGCGATGAGGTCTTTGAGAGCCTGTTCATCCCATGCTTCCGCGAAGGAGGTTTTGTGCAAGCGGGCAAGGTCGGCAAGGTCGCCGTCGCGGGCGGTGCGGATATTCATCTCTGCGCCGGTAGCTTGGCGTCTGGCGGACGCAGATAAAGCGGCTTCGGCGCTTCGTTCGATGCTTCGCGCGTTAGCGCGATGCGCGCTACCCACAACGCATCCGGCTGACGGATGGATGAAAGAATCGCATCGCCTTCATATTTGATCGCAGCGGCTTCCGCAGCGGTGCCGGAGAAGACAATTTTCGCCTTGCGTACAACGTTCGAGATTGTGGCGAGCGCGTCTTCGAACGTGGCGATGGCGGCTGGAATCAGCGTTTCGTCTTCGCGCAGAAGTTCGAAATAGACTTCGTTACGCTTGGCGTCGTGGATCGCCACCGCGTACTCCGCGCCGGTTTCGGCAATCGCGGCGGTGGCCATGGCTTCGAGCGTCGTGATGCCGGTGAGCGGGATCTTGAGCGCGACGCGCAAGCCGCGCGCAAAGGCAAGGCCGATGCGCTGGCCGGTGAACGTGCCGGGGCCGGTGGTGACGGCCAGCCGTTCGAGATCGGAAAAGGCGAGGCCGGATTCGCGCATCGCTTCATCGACCATTGGCGCCAGGCGTTCGGCGTGGCCGCGCTCCATGACCTCGAAACGGTGCGCAAGCACACGGGCATCATCGACAATGGCGCAGGAACACGCACCCAGCGCGGTATCGACCGCGAGCAGACGCATCAGAGAATCTTGCAGGCTTCGTCGAACGAAAGACGCGGCGAACGCGGGAACAGGCCCGATGGATCGCCATAGCCGAGGCTGCAGATGAAATTCGATTTGATGTTGGTGCCCGCGAAGAATTCCTTGTCGACGCCCGCATTGCTGAAGCCCGACATGGGACCGCAATCGAGGCCCACCGCGCGCGCGGCGATGATGAAGTAAGCGCCCTGCAAAGTGCCGTTGCGGAAGGCGGTCGTCTCGCGCAAGACGTCGTCCTTGAACCAGTTTTTGGCGTCCTGATTATGGGGAAAGAGGCGCGGCAGATGATCGTGGAAGTCGGTGTCGTAGCCGATGATGGCGGTGACGGGCGCGCTCATCGTCTTGGCGCGGTTGCCTTCGGACAAGTGCGGCTTCAGCCGTTCCTTCGCTTCGGGTGTGGTGAGAAACAGAATGCGCGCCGGGCTGTTGTTGGCGCTTGTCGGGCCCCAGCGCATCAGATCGTAGATCGCCATCAGCATCGTGTTGCTGACAGGCTTGTCGAGCCATTTGTTCTGCGTGCGCGCGTTGCGAAAAATGATGTCGAGGGCTTCGTCGTTGATGGCGTGGGTGGACATGTGCGCGCTCCGCGAAACAAGAACGAGCCTTGCATAATCCCACCGCCGCGCGGGCGCAAATCAGACGGATTCGACCGCGTTAACTTCCGGCACGTAGTGGCGCAGCATGTTCTCGATGCCGTTGCGCAGGGTCATGGTCGAGGAGGGGCAGCCCGCGCAGGCGCCCTGCAGATGCAGGAAGACGATGCCGGAGCTTCCGTCGTAACCCTTGAAGATGATGTCGCCGCCGTCCTGCGCGACCGCCGGGCGGACGCGGGTGTCGAGCAATTCCTTGATCTGGGCGACGATCTCTTCGTCTTCGGAGCTGTAGGCGGCGTCGCTGCCGGTTTCATCCGCGGGCTTGTCGATCAGGGGCAGGCCGCGGGTGAAATGATCCATGATCGCGCCCAGCACGGCGGGCTTCAGATGCTTCCAGTCGCCATCGGCCTTGGTGACCGAAATGAAGTCGGAACCGAAGAACACGCGGGCGACGTCGGGCACTTGGAACAGGGCGGAGGCGAGCGGCGAACGCTCGGCCGCCGTCCTGTCCGGGAAATCGGCGACGTTGCCTTCGCCCATAACCTCACGGCCGGGAAGGAATTTCAGGGTTGCCGGGTTCGGCGTGGATTCGGTCTGGATGAACATGCTTCTTAAATGGACCCTCGAGGGGGCAGGATCAAGGCGGTTAGAAGTCCGAGATGATCCCCTTCTTTTCCCAATCGCCGTAGCGGGTGGGTTCCGGGCCTTTCTGGCCGTGGCGCTCTTCGGGCAAGGGTTCCGCGGGCGGTGCGGAATTGCGGCGGGTATCTGCCTCGGCTCGGGCGCGCGCGCCCGCCTCGCGGATGCGGGCGGCGATCTCGGCTTTGCTCGGTTTTTTCATACGGCTTGACCCGGCTTTCCCAGAGCATACATCAACATCGGGAGCGCGGTTTCAAGGCCAAGGATTCGACAACAAGATGAACGTCTTTCGTACCGGCATCCTGATGGCGCTGCTGACAGGACTGTTCCTGGCTGCAGGGTTCCTGATCGGCGGCGAGGCGGGAATGATGATCGCGTTCCTGTTCGCGGCAGGATCGAACCTTTTCGCCTACTGGAATTCCGA
>CAZTCU010000130.1:0-7574 GCA_964612235.1 uncultured Rhizobium sp. | reverse complement strand
TCCTCGCCCGGATGGAAGAAGCTGTAGACCATCGAAAGCCCGTCGCGCAGCACATCGGTTAGCGCGCAACCGACAAGCGCACCGCGCGTGCCGTCGTTGGTCTGGCGGCGATATTCCACGATGTGCGTGTTGACCGGCGTTTCCTCGACCATCGCCACATAGTCGAACAATCCCATGTCCGACATGCCGCCGCCGGAATGACGCGAGTCCAGATAGGTGCGAAGCAGGGCGAACTGTTCGCGCGTCGCCTCCGCGGTCACTTCGGCGCGGCGCAGATCGTCGTTGCGCTTCACGATACGCCGCTGCGTGCGCGAAATGGCGAACTGCTCGGCGACAATGCGCACCGACACGCACGCATTGCAGCCTTCGCAAGCCGGGCGATAGGCGATCATCTGGCTGCGGCGGAAACCGGAATGCGTCAGCGCCTCGTTGAGCTGCTGCGCGAGCGTGCCGTTCAGGCGTGCGAATACCTTGCGTTCGACCTTGCCTGGCAAATACGGGCAAGGTCCGCCCGGAGTAAGGAAGAATTGCGGTACGCGCGTCTGACGCTGATCTGTCACGTCATTCCACTCAATGCCCACCCAAGCCGGAATAATGCAAAGGAAGTGGGCGCAAGGCTAGTGCCTTTCGGGCCAGTGGTTTACAGCGCCCCGCCCGGCGGCGCGGGCGGCGCCTCCCGCATCAGAAGGATGCTCAGCCGCCGGTTGGCGCTGGCGTTGGGGTCTTCGGGCAGCAACGGCTCGGAACTCGCCTTGCCGACCACCTCATAGATGCGGTCGGCCTCGAGGCCGTCCTGGGTCAGCAGCGCGCGCGCAGCGTTGGCGCGCTGGGCCGAAAGCTCCCAGTTGGTGGTGCCGTGTGGCCCGACAAAGGCGCCGCCATCGGTGTGGCCGCTGATAGAGACGCGGTTGGGCAGGCGGTCCACGATCCTGGCGACCGCGCCCAGCAGCCGCTTGGCGGCGGGGGTGGGTTCGGCGGTGCCCTTCTCGAACATCGGCCGCTGGTCCTGATCGACGAGCTGAATGCGGAGGCCTTCCGGCGTTTGGTCGACCATCACCTGTTTGGAGAGTTCGGCCAGTTCGGGGCTATCCTGCAAAGCCTGCCGGATCGATTCGGCAGCGCTCTCGAACTGCCCATCCTGCGAGGAGGGCACCGCGCGCTCCAGATGATCCGAGCTTGGATTCTGCGAAGCCGGGTCTTGTCCCTCAGCCGCCGTCGAACCGCCCTTGTTATTCTGCTTGTCCTTGGAGCGTGTGGTGTCCGAAGGCGAGGGCGGGCTGTTTTTCTGGAACACGGAGGTTTGACCGCCCGCCTTGGCGCTTTCCTCGCTCAAGACCTTGCCACCCAGCACACCGCCAGAGCCGGAGAAGGTCTGGGAAATGCTCTGGGCCGCGAAATAGTCGGCAATGCCGCGCTTCTGTTCGGGCGTGGTCGTGTTGATGAGCCACATCAGCAGGAAGAAGGCCATCATGGCCGTCACGAAGTCGGCGTAAGCGACTTTCCAGGCGCCGCCATGGTGGCCGCCATGCCCGCCTTTCTTGACGCGCTTGATAATGACGGCGTTTTCGCCGGCCATGCTGAACCCCAACCCGAACTACCCTGTTGGCCGGGTTCGCGGTCATTGTAGGCGCCGCAAACCTCGTCCAACGTGGACGGAAAGGTGCCACGCCCCCTATTAAGCAAGCGTTAGTCCGGGAAACCGCCCAAATGACCTTCGATACCAAAGCCTTCCGCCAGGCCCTCGGCTGCTTCCCCACGGGGGTGGCTGTGGTGACGGCCTGCGGCGAGGCCGCCGACATCGGCATCACTGTGAACTCGTTCACCTCGGTCTCACTCGATCCGCCGCTGGTGATGTGGTGCATCGACCGCAAGTCGGACCGGTTCAAGGGCTTCACCGGGGCAGGGCACTACACGATCAGCATTCTCGGAACGAAACATCAGGAGGTGTCGGCGCGTCTTGCCAAGCAAGGCGAACACAGTCTCGAAAATTTCGCGCTGACCAAAACAGAATCCGGCCCGCCTGCGCTCGCCGATGCGCTTGCGGTGTTCGAATGCGAAAGCCATGCGGTGCATGAAGGCGGCGATCACGCGATCCTCGTCGGACGCGTGGTGCGGTTCTATCGTCAGGAAGAAGGCGATCCGCTCGTATATTTCCGCGGCAAATACGGCGCGCTCGCGGGCTAAATAAAGAAACGCCGCCGGTTTCCCGGCGGCGTAGTCGAGGGGGATTGATTAGCTTTACCAGCGGAATTGGCCGAACAATCCAATTTCGTTGTAGTTGCCGTCGATCGCGCCGCCGATGGTCCCGTTCGAAGTACCGATCGTGCCGCCGTCTGTCTGTTCGTGTTTGTAGACGAGCGCGAAATCCACGATCTTCGCTGGGCTGTAGGAAATGCCGACGTTGAAGTACTTGTCTTTCACGTCGGAGGTCTGGACGCCGGCGAGGTTCTTGACTGTCGGATTCACCCAGTCATAGCGGCCGAACACGCCCCACTGCGGGTCGAACTGATAAGACCCAAACACCGAAACGCCGCGGGCATTGTCTGAGGAAGTTGTTGACGTCACGGAGTTCCAGTCGTCGGTATAGAAATATTCCACGCCGAACCGGATCGCATCGGCCTGATACGCGCCGAGCACGTCGAGACGGTTCGCCGTATTGGTCGTCGTGTCGGCAAGCGTCGGATTCGCCTTTTTGACGTTCTTGCCGAGTTGGCCGTGATAGCCGCCGAGCGCAAGGATGAAGCCGTCATAGTTCAGGTTCACACGGCCTTCGACGTCGATGCCCTGCGAACGGTTGGCGGGATTGGTCGGCGACGCCTTGTAACCCGCGCCGTTAACCGCCGAGATCTGGTAATTGAGCAACCCGCCCGCAAGCTTGCCCAGAACGTGCACACCCCAGTCTGAAGAGGTGCCGTACTTCGTGCGGTCAGTCAGCGTGTTTTCAATGTAGCGATAGCCATACACGTCTTCGACGAACGGAATCCACGGCAGGTCAGTCGCACCCAGACGGAAGGTCAGGGCATCGTCGAGTTTTGCCTGCAAGTACGCCTTCTTCAGATATATCTGCGACGCCTTCGTGGAACTGTCATAGGTGAAGTCCGTCGTCAGGTTGGCAGAGAAGATGTCGTCGAATGTGTGATCGACGCCCAGATAGAATCTCTTGATGTCGAAATTCACGCCGTTGGCGGGGTCATATGTATGACCACTCGGATTGCTTCCAGAGGGAAGTCCGCGCGACACGCTGTTCACGTTGGTGACGTCGTAATACATGCGACCGCTGATCTTTGTGCTGCTCCACCAACCGGATTTGTTGGCGGCGGCTTGCTCGTAGACCTGGTTCTGCAGCGCTTCGACATCGGCCTGCGATGCGGGCTGTTCGGCCACTTCTTCGGCAGCCGGAGCTGGCGCAGCGGCCTGTTGCTGCTGTTGCGACTTGAGATCGGAAATCTCCTGTTGCTGGTCGTGGATGATCTGCTCCATCCGCTCCAGACGCTGTTCCACGGTTTCCCGCGCCATTGCCTGGCTGCTGACAACCGCAACCGCGGCCGCACCCAACAAAATCGTTTTGAAAGACATGTCTTCCCCGCTCGATGGCCGCAAACGGATGCGGCGTCCGGCGCACCTTAGGCGGCGTGCCGCGAGCGTCCTATCGGGCAGGGAATTCAGTTGGATGACGGTCGCACGACGGATTTGCGACAGAGGGTTCCCTGGCGCTGCTTCTGCGAAATTTTCTCGTATATTGTTTCATTTCAGTGGCTTATCTCTTGTGCACCGCGATGGTTTGCATTTTTGGAATGGCTGCCATGAGCGGGCTTATGTTGGTTGAATGTTATTATAACGATGCTTATGTTCTCGCCCGATTGGGAGAGAAAAATGCCGGATTCCCTGGATCGCGATCTACTCATCCTGCTGCACGATGTGGCGCGGCAGCTTCGCACGCGTTTTGACCAGCGCGCTCGGGAACACGGAGCGACGCGCGCGCAGTGGGCGATTCTCGCTCGCCTGGAGCGCCAGCCGGGGCTTTCTCAGAACGAATTGGCAGGGCTTCTCGAAGTCGAACCCATCACGGTGGCGCGTCTTGTCGACAAATTGGAGTCGCGGGGGCTCTTGGAGCGCCGTGCCGATCCCAATGACCGGAGAATCTGGCGGTTACACAACCTGCCTGCCGCGAAGCCGATCGTCGAAAAGATCACTCGCTATCGCGAAGCGATGAATACCGAATTGACCGATGGCTTGGACGACAACGTTCGTGAAGCCCTCATCGACGCACTTATCAATATGAAGAACCTTTTGGCGGACGCGGAGACCTCAAAGCCTCTCGCGGTCGGGAGCAACTAAGATGAATGTGATGCCTGCGGACACCATTTCCCGATACGAGGCCGCGCAACCGCGCAGTGGTCTCAAACGATTGTGGGATAACAAGGCACTTCTGCGTAAAGTTCTGATGATCGGCGGCGTCGCAATCGTCGCCGTCGTGTCATTGGCGTTCTATCTGGCGGGCGGGCGCTACGTCACGACGGACGACGCCTATGTCAAAGCCGCACAGTTGATGGTTTCGACAGACGTTTCCGGCCTTGTGAAGGACGTCAGCGTTCGCGAAGGCCAGCATGTGAAGGCGGGTGACGTGTTGTTCCGCCTCGACCCAAAGCCGTTTGAGAACGCGCTCGCCAATGCGAAAGCCGCTTTAGCGACCGCCGAACAGAACGTGCAATCCACGAAAGCAGACTATCGCCGCGACCTTGAACAGGTCGGCGCGCAGGCAGCACAGGTTAATGTCGCGAAGAGCACGCTGGACCGTTACAGCAAGCTTGTCGCCAGCAACTCGATTGCGCGCACACTCTACGATCAACAGCGCGCGACGTATCTTTCGGCGCAAGCGACGCTCGCTTCCCTTAAACAGTCCGCCCAAGTCGATCTGGCGAAGTTGAACGGCAATCCGAATCTGCCGGCCGATCAGGCGCCAGCCTATATGCAGGCCAAGGCGCAGGTGGACGAAATGCAGCGCCAGCTCGACCACACGGTGGTGCGCGCTCCGTTCAGCGGTGTGGTGACGGAAGTGGATTCCCTTCAGCCGGGCACGCTTGTGATCTCCGCGATGTCTGCGTTCACGACCACAAGCGCCGTCGGCCTCGTTTCCGACAAGGACATCTGGGTCGAGGGCAACCTGAAGGAAACCGATCTCACCCACGTGCATCAGGACCAGCCGGTGGACGTTACCGTCGACACCTATCCTGGGTGCAAGTGGCAGGGAGAGGTGCAAGCCGTTTCCGCTGCGAGCGGTTCGTCGTTCTCCCCGCTGCCGGCTGAGAATGCTTCCGGGAATTGGGTGAAGGTCGTTCAGCGCATTCCGGTTCGCATCAAGCTCGGCAAAAGCAATTGCAACTCTGTCCTGCGCGTCGGCATGAGCACCTTCATTTCCATCGATACGGGGCATCGCCGCTGGTACCGCATGGTGAACGGATAAGGGTCTATGAGAGCTGGAGCGGGACATTCGGCGGAGTCGTACGACCCGTTTGCCTTGCGCGTGGTGCTCATCTGTTCGATGGCCGGCGTGTTCATGCAGGCGCTCGACTCCACCATCGCCAATGTCGCGCTGCCTTACATGCAGGGCAGCCTTTCGGCTTCGCGCGATCAGGTCACCTGGATTCTGACATCCTATATCGTTGCCGCCGCGATCATGACCGCGCCGGTGGGCTGGCTCGCCTCGCGCTTTGGCAAGAAGAACTTTGCGATCGTCAGCCTTGCCGGGTTCACCGTCACCTCGATGCTCTGCGGGGCCGCGCAATCGCTGGAACAGATGATCGTGTTCCGCCTGTTGCAAGGCATGTTCGGCGCGTCGCTGAGCCCCCTGTCACAAGCGATCATGCTCGATCTTTATCCGCCGGCGAAACGCGGTTCGATCATGGCGATCTGGGGCATGGGCGTGATGCTCGGCCCGATCCTTGGTCCGACGCTCGGCGGTTACCTGACCGATGCCTATAGCTGGCGCTGGGTATTCTACATCAACGTGCCGTTCGGGATCGCGGCCGTGACGGGCATCGCGCTGTTCTTCAAGGATTCGCCCCGCGACTCCACGATGAAGTTCGACTGGTCGGGCTTTGGCATGCTCGCCGTCGGGCTTGCCGCGCTCCAACTCATGTTGGACCGCGGCACGACGAAGAGTTGGTTCGATTCCGGCGAAATCATCGTCGAAGCAGTCATTGCCGGGCTGGGCATATATCTGTTCCTGGTTCACATGATAACGGCGCGCAACCCGTTCATCCCGCGGCCGCTCTTCAAGGATCGCAACTATCTCTCGGCGATGCTCTTGATGTTCGTGACGGGTGCGATCCTTGTCGCGAGTTCGGCGTTGCTGCCGCCCTACCTGCAGAATCTCGGCGGCTATTCGGTTTCCGAAACCGGCTTGCTGATGGCACCGCGCGGTTTCGGCACTATGTTCGCGATGATGTTCGCGGGCCGCATGGCGTTGAAGATCGATGCTCGCTTTCTGATCGGAATCGGTACGGTATTGCTCGCATGGTCGATGTGGGAGATGTCCGGTTGGACGCCTGCGATCGATCCGTGGACATTGGTCTGGGTGACGTTTTTCCAAGGCATCGGGATGGGCTTGGTCTTCATTCCGATGAACCTGATCGCGTTTGCCACCATGCCTCAATATCTACGCACGGACGGCACTGCGGTGATGAACCTGATGCGCAACGTCGGCAGCGCCATCGGCGTCTCGATCACCACCACGGTTCTGACAAGCAGCATCCAGATCAACCATGCGCAGCTTGCCTCGCACGTCACGCCATTCAATCGCGCGCTCGGCGTGAACGCGCCCAGCATGATGTGGAATCCGCAGCTTCCGTTTGGTCTGCAGCAGATCAACGGGATCATCGAGCACAATGCACAGGTGATCGCCTACGCCAACGATTTCCTCTTCATGTTCTTCATCTCGCTGCCGGCACTGGCCGTCGTGATGATGATGAAAAAAGTCCATCTTGCGCCCGGCACCAAGGCGGAGGTGATGGAATGACCCGCATTGCTTTCATTGGACTGGGCGTGATGGGTTATCCGATGGCGGGTCACTTGGCGCGGGCAGGGCACGATGTGACCGTCTTCAACCGGACACGCGCGAAGGCGAAGGCCTGGGCCGAAGAATTCAGCGGGGCGGTCGCGGACACACCGGCGGACGCCGCCAAAGGCGCGGAGATCGTCTTTTCTTGCGTCGGACGCGACAATGACTTGCGTGAAGTTGCGCTAGGGGAGGGCGGTGCGGTTCACGGCATGAAGCCGGGCGCCGTTTTTGTGGATCACACCACGGCTTCCGCGACGGTCGCGCGCGAGCTTTCTGGAAAATTATCGCAACGCGACATTGGATTCGTTGACGCGCCCGTATCCGGCGGTGAACAAGGTGCGAAGAACGGTCAGCTCACGGTCATGTGCGGCGGAACGCAGCGCGATTATGACAAGGCAGAGCCTATCATAGTCGCATACGCCAAGCGTTGCCGCCTGATGGGACCAGCCGGTTCGGGGCAACTCACCAAGATGGTGAACCAGATTTGCATTGCGGGACTGGTTGAAGGGTTGTC
>CAZTCU010000129.1:0-7579 GCA_964612235.1 uncultured Rhizobium sp. | reverse complement strand
GATGGAGACGATGGGGTAACGCGAGCAGAGGTCTTCGTAGATCTTCACCATGCCGGCGGGGTCGACGGTCTTGCCCTCGCCTTCCAGAACGTATTTCCCGTTCTTGAAGAATTCGGTCGATGCGGGGTCAAGCGCCAGCATCACATCGTCGCCCGGCTTGTAGCCCGCCTTCTCGATGGCCCGCGTGACGAACGACAAGGCTTCGTCGGCGCTTTTCAGATTCGGCGCGAAGCCGCCTTCGTCGCCGACATTGGTGTTGTGACCGGCGTCGTGCAGCGCCTTCTTCAATGTGTGGAAGATTTCGGCGCCCATGCGCAGCGCGTCGCGGAACGTGTCGCCGCCGACGGGCATGATCATGAATTCCTGGAAGTCGATGGGGTTGTCCGCGTGGACGCCGCCATTGACGATGTTCATCAGCGGCACGGGCAATGTGCGCGCGTGCGTTCCGCCGACATAGCGATAGAGCGGAAGGTTCGCGGCGCTGGCTGCGGCTTTCGCGACCGCCATCGAGACGCCAAGGATCGCGTTGGCGCCGAGGCGGGCCTTGTTGGGCGTGCCGTCGAGATTGATCATCGCGGCGTCGATGCGCTCCTGCTCCTCGGCTTCGAGGCCCACGAGGATGTCGAAGATCTCGCCGTTGACGGCCGCGACCGCCTTTTCAACGCCCTTGCCGCCGTAGCGCTTGCCGCCGTCGCGGAGTTCCACCGCTTCGTGCGCGCCGGTGGACGCACCGGAAGGAACCGCCGCCCGTCCGAAGGAACCGTCTTCCAGACGCACATCCACTTCGACGGTCGGATTGCCGCGGCTGTCGAGGATTTCGCGGCCTGTGATGTCGATAATCGCGGTCATGGCGGTCTCCGGGGTGCGCGCCGCTTCTAGGGCATGGTTCCCTACCCTTCAAGACAGCGGAAAGTCGCTCGCGAAGTTCCTGATTCCGTTGTAGGACTCGGCCATGAACGACCGTCCCACGACCCTCGAAAGGGCATTCCAGCTGGCGAACTCCGGCGAATGCGCCAATGTCGACCAAATCCGCATGCGCCTCAAAAGCGAGGGGTATAGCGACGGGCAGGCCCATACCAAGGGCCCGTCCATCCGCACCCAGCTCACCAAGCTCTGCCAGGCGGCGACGGCCAAAGCCAACGGCTAGCGGAATTTGCTAGGTTTCCCGTCCGCGATCGCGATCCCGCGAGTCGCCAAAGGGGAAACGCCATGCCGATCTTCGCAACCGAGGGCGCGCTGCTGTCCGCCGTCGTCACGATCCTCGCCATCCTGCTCTACAGCTATATGAGCGTCCGCGTCGGGCAAATGCGCGGCAAGCACAACATCACGGCGCCCGCAACGAGCGGTCACCCGGAATTCGAGCGGGCGTTCCGCATCCACTACAACACACTGGAAGCGCTGGCGGTGTTCATTACGCTGCTGTGGCTGGCGACGATCTACTTCCACACCTTGCCGTGGCTTCCGGCGCTCGTAGGCCTTCTGTGGGTGATCGGCCGCGTGATCTACATGACCGGCTACACCGCCGATCCGGCGAAACGCGGAACAGGTTTCGGGATTTCGATGCTCTGCCAGTTCGTATTGCTGGTGCTGGCGATAATCGGGATCGTGCAGACCTGGATGGCGGTGAACGCGGCCTAGTTTCTCGCGCGCTTGGCGATGCGGTCGATCTCGACCAATTCGCCGAGCAGCGCAGGCACGTCTTTCAGTTTGAGCATGTTGGGCCCGTCGGACGGAGCGTTGTCCGGATCCTGATGCGTTTCCATGAAAACGGCCGCAACGCCGACGGCGACGGCGGCGCGTGCAAGGTAAGGCACCATTTCACGGTCGCCGCCGGTCGATGTGCCCTGCCCGCCCGGCTGCTGCACCGAATGAGTGGCGTCGAAAACGACGGGGGCGCCGAACTTCGCCATTATCGGCAACGCGCGCATATCGGAAACGAGGGTGTTGTAGCCGAAGCTCGCACCGCGTTCGGTGACGAGCACGTTCGGATTTCCCGCACCTGTTATTTTCGCGATGACATTTTTCATGTCCCACGGAGCGAGGAACTGCCCCTTTTTCACGTTCACGATCTTGCCGGTCTGTGCTGCCGCGACCAACAAATCGGTTTGGCGGCAGAGAAACGCAGGGATTTGCAAGATGTCGACGACGGTCGCGACCTCAGCGCATTGCTCGCGTTCGTGCACATCGGTGAGCACGGGCAGGCCCAGGCTTTCACGGATTTCGGCGAAGATCGGCAGCGATCCTTCCAACCCCATTCCGCGCTTGCCGCCGGCGCTGGTACGATTGGCCTTGTCGAAACTCGTCTTGTAGACGAGGCCGACACCCGCTTTCGCCGCGATCTCTTTCAGCGCGCTTGCCATTTCGAGGGCGTGCGCACGGCTTTCGAGTTGGCAGGGCCCTGCGATGATCGAAAGCGGCAACGCATTGCCGAATTCGACCCGGCCTGCTTTCACCACGGCGTTCGGGTTCTGGCTCATGGGCGCACCTATGGCATGGCTCCGCGCGGACGCGAAGCCTAGTCGATCCGGGCCAGCAACTGTTTCAGCATGGGGGCCAGACGGCGCAATTCCTCGCGATGGGCGGACGTAAGCGCCGCGATCTTGGCCTCGCCCGCCCGCGTCAGGGTGAGCGCCACCCTGCGGCCGTCCTCGGAATCGGTGGTCCGGCGCAGCCAGCCCGCCAGCGTCAGCCGGTCGACCAGGCCGACGGCGCTGTGGTGGCGGATACCCAGGCGCTGGGCCAGTTCGCCCATGGAGGGCGGGGCATCGCCGGGAAACCCTTTGACCGCCAGGAGCGCCTGGTGCTGCTGGGGGGCCAATCCTGCCTTGCGGGCGGCCTCCTCGCTGAAGGCGAGGAAGTTGCGCAGCAGATAGCGAAACTCTGCAAGCTCTTGATAATCTTTTATATTCAAAGCTTTAGCCTTAGAACGCGGCATTCGCTCTCCTATCCATTTGCCTAATATCGTGACGCGATATATGAGCGGCGCTCCCCAACAGCCCGATTCCGATGACCGCCAAAGAAAACCACCCGCTCGTCCATACCGATACCCTGCGCGACTTCACCGCCGACGCCCGTGTCCTCGTTCTTGGCGCGATGGCGCTGGTAATCGGGACCATGGGCGCGGCTTCTGCCTGGGTGTTGCTCAAGCTGATCGCGCTGTTCACGAACATATTCTATTTCCAAAAACTCAGTACCGCACCGGTGAGTTTTGTAGGGCTTCACCTTACAGCGTGGACCATCGCGATCCCCGTCGTGGGCAGCCTCATCATCGGATTGATGGCGCGTTTCGGGTCGGAGAAGATTCGCGGCCATGGCATTCCCGAAGCCATCGAGGCGATCCTGATCGGGCGCAGCCGGATCGAGCCGAAAGTGGCGTTGCTCAAGCCGCTCTCGTCGGCGATCTCCATCGGCACCGGCGGACCGTTCGGCGCGGAAGGCCCGATCATCATGACGGGCGGCGCGCTGGGCTCGCTGTTCGCGCAGATGTTCAAATTGTCGTCCGCCGAACGGAAGACGCTGCTCGTCGCGGGCGCGGCTGCGGGCATGACCGCGGTATTCGATACGCCCATCGCCGCGGTGCTGCTCGCGGTGGAATTGCTGTTGTTCGAATGGAAACCGCGCAGCTTCATTCCGGTCGGCATCGCATCAGTGGTCGCGGCGGCCTGGCGTCCGTTTCTGCTCGGCGCAGGGCCGCTGTTTCCCTATACGGGCGTGCCCGTCATGGAATGGTGGGGGCTCGCGCTTTGCGCGGCGGTGGGTGTTGCCGCCGGGTTGCAATCGGCACTGATGACGGTCTGCCTTTACGGCGTCGAAGACCTGTTCCGTAAACTTCCGATCCATTGGATGTGGTGGCCCGCGTTGGGCGGCCTCGTGGTCGGGATCGGCGGCTATCTCGATCCCGCCGTGCTCGGCGTCGGTTACGCCAACATCCGCGACCTGCTGAACGGCACGATGGATATGCATGCCGCGATTTCGCTTCTGATCGGCAAGTCGGTGGTGTGGATCGTGGCGCTATCGTCGGGCACGTCGGGCGGTGTGCTGGCGCCGCTACTGATGATGGGCGGCGCGCTCGGTTCGCTGGAGGCACATTTCCTGCCGTTCGGCGATACGGGATTCTGGGCGCTGCTCGGCATGGCGGCGATCCTCGGCGGCACGATGCGCGCCCCGTTGACGGCCACGATGTTCGCCTTCGAACTCACCGACAACATCCATGTGCTGCCGGCGCTGTTCATCGCTTCGCTGGCGGCTTTCCTGGCGACGGTGCTCCTGATGCGCCGATCCATCCTCACCGAACGTATCGCGCGGCGCGGGCTTCATCTGACGCGCGAATACACGGTCGATCCGTTCGAGATCATGCGCGTGGCCGACATCATGGCGAAGCCTGTCGACACGCTGCCCACGACCATGACAGTGACCGACGCGGTTGCGTTCTTCTCGCTCGATGCCGTGGCCCTGCGCCACAAGAGTTATCCGGTGATCGACGCGAACGGAAAGCTCGCGGGCATCGTCTCGCGCGCCGACGTTTTCCGCTGGACGCGGGACGGCTGGGACGAAGGGCTGACGCTGGGCGATGCGTGCGATGGCGGCAGCCTCGTCACCAGCTATGCCGACGAACTTGTGGGGCGCCTCGCCGACCGGATGGCCGAGTTCGACAAAGGCCGCGTGCCGGTGATCGACCGCGCGAGCGGCAAGCTCGTAGGGCTGGTGGCACGGCGCGATCTGTTACGCGTGCGCGCTGCGGCAGGCCGCGAGGAATTCGAACGCGAGCGGCCGTTCAAGCTGTTCGGATGAGCAGCTTGCTTTAACTAGTCCAATGGACTACCGTCCGATATGATCGAAACCCCTCCGGTGGCCGTCGTGGAAACGCCGGAGTTCCTTTCGGCGACGCGCAAGCTTTTGAGCGAGGATGAACGCATTGCACACTCATCGATCATTTGGCGCGAAATCCCGATGATGGCGACGTTATCCAGGGAACTGGCGGTGTTCGAAAGCTTCGTTGGAGGTTGGAAGGTCGGGGCAAACGCGGTGGTGCGAGGGTGATTTATTTCTATCACAATGCTGGCATGCCGCTGTTCGCTCTGACCGCCTACGCCAAAAATCAGCGCGCGGATTTGGGGCAATCTGAACGCAATTCCCTCAAAGTGCTGACGAAAGCCTTGATCGAGAGTTATGGAAAGGCAAAAAGATGAGCAAGACCGTCGCACGCAGCATCCAGAAAGGCCTGGAAGAGGCGCTTGCCTATGCGAAGGGCGGCGCGGACGCACGCAAATACGGCGTCCATGTTCCGCACGATGTCGACGTGCGCGCCATCCGGGCGAAACTGAAGATGACGCAGGAAGAATTCGCCGGACAATTCGGGTTCAGCGTCAACACGTTGCGCCATTGGGAACAAGGCAAGCGCCAACCGGAAGGGCCGACACGCGCCTATCTGCTGGTGATCGAACGCGCACCCAAGGCCGTACAAAAAGCACTTAAGGCGGCTTGATATCAGGCCCTGCCCGCGTCGCCTGCGTGATAGCCGCCCGGCGTTACCACGCCTGAGAACGCGATGCCGACCGTGTCCGGCGAGTGCATGCGTGCGGCATCGGCGAGCGAGATGATGCCGATGAGGCGTTTGTCCGCGTTCAGGACCGGGAGACGGCGGACCTGAATTTCCGCCATGTTCTCCATGACGTCCTCCAGATCGTCGCGCTCGAAACAATATTTCACGTCGCGGGTCATGGCATCGCGTACGCGCGCATCGCCGCCTTTTCCTTGCGCGATGCAGCGGATGACGATGTCACGGTCGGTGAGCATGCCGACGAGGCGGTCATTTTCCTGAACGGGCAGGAAACCCAGACCTTCCTGCGCCATGATCTCAGCTGCGTGTCTGACGGTGTCGTTCGCCTCAATCAGGTGGGCGTCACGGCACATCACCTCGGAAACTTTCATGGCCTTACTCCTTCGTGCGTTGGCAAGAGGCACGCGACCTCCCGTCAATGGAAACTAGGGAGAAGAATGGCAGTTCCACTGCGGCCGCCTATTTATCAGTGCAAGAAGAGCCCGGCAAAGGATTGCCATTGGTCGATTCCACTCAACCAAAGGCGGAAGACTTGCGAAAATACTATCGCGCCGCCCGCCCACAGCGTCGCGGGATGAACACGCCGCAACGTCGACCAGTCGTACCATGCGACAGCCACAATGAAGAGATCGCACAAGCCAAAAAAGACCGGAGGTCCGCCGTTTTCGATGAAACCAAGCGGAATGCGTGCTACCGCCGCATCGAGCATCGCGACAGTGGCCAAAATCATGAACCGCTTGTGCCACGCCGTGCGCCTGCGATTGAGGATGCCGGCTGTGGCGACCCCTGCAAAGACGAGCATGTCGAAGAAGGGAATGGCGAAAAACATTTTCGCCGGCACCCCCGCCACGGGCGAGAACCCGCGTTGCAATGCGTCGATGGCGAGCCAGGTTCCAAGCACGACCATAAGCGCCGCCAGCGCAGCCCCGAATGCACCCAGTTTCATATGAAGATCGCGCCGGTTGTTCGCGACAAACCCGGTCTGGATCACGAGCACCGCCATCCAGGCCGTGAACGCCACTCCATGCACAACCATGAGGAGCGAAAGATCCGGTGGCGCATGGAAAACCGGTTTCAAATAGAAACTGCGCGCGAAACCAAGCAGCACCGTCGCCGTCATCGCAACGGCCATTGTCGGAAAGAACGTCGAGTCGCTTCGCGCGGGACGCGCGACTGTATCCGCAACCGCCATAAACCCCTCCAGCCTGGCAAAGCGGCGCGATTTTAGTTGCGAAAACTCAGTTGTGGAAGCGCTTCAGACGAGTCGGCTCTGGCGCACCGCTGCCGCGATGAACGACGTGAACAGCGGATGCGGTGCGAGCGGGCGGGATTTCAATTCCGGGTGGAATTGGACGCCGATGAACCAGGGGTGTTCGGGGATTTCCATGATCTCCGGCAGGCGGCCGTCGGGCGACCGGCCGGACACTTTCAACCCATGCTTTGCGAGTTGGTCGGTGTATTCATCGTTCACCTCGTAACGGTGACGGTGGCGTTCGCTGATTTCCGTCGTGCCGTAGACTTCTGCGACGCGGCTTCCGGGCGTCAGCACGGCGGGATAGGCGCCGAGGCGCATGGTGCCACCGAGATCGTCTTCGGCGCTGCGGGTTTCCTTGACGTTGCCCTTGGTCCACTCGGTCATGAGGCCAATCACCGGATGTGTGGGCTGACCGATTTCCGTGGTGCCCGCGCCTTCCAAGCCTGCGAGATCACGCGCGGATTCGATCACCGCCATGTGCAGGCCATAGCAGATGCCGAAGAACGGCACGTTGCGCTCGCGGGCGAATTTGACGGCCTGGATCTTTCCTTCGGTGCCGCGTTCGCCGAAACCGCCGGGGACGAGGATGCCGTGCACGTTTTCGAGGAACGATGCCGCGTCGTCGCGTTCGAATATCTCGCTGTCGATCCAGTCCATGTGGACCTTCACGTTGTTGGCGAGGCCGCCGTGAGTGAGCGCTTCCGACAATGATTTGTAGGAATCCTTCACCTGAATGTATTTGCCGACCACGGCGATACGCACTT
>CAZTCU010000128.1:0-7591 GCA_964612235.1 uncultured Rhizobium sp. | reverse complement strand
CAGAATCTCGCCGACATCCTTGTTGAAGAGGTCGCGGATCGCCCGCTTGATGAGATCGCCTTCCTCATAAACGCAGGACGGCGCGTGCGACTCCAGCGTCGTCTCGCGGATCTGGTCCCACATACGCAGCAGATATTCGTAGTCGCGCTTGATCTCGACCTTGGTCCGGTTCTCGCCCGCCGTGCGGATGATGAGGCCCATGCCTTCGGGCAGCTCCAGCGCCGCCGCCGCGGATTTCAAACGCTTCCTGTCGTTCGCATTGGTGATCTTGCGCGAAATGCCGCCCCCGCGCGGCGTGTTCGGCATCAGCACGCAATAGCGGCCTGCGAGCGAGATGTAAGTCGTGAGCGCGGCGCCCTTGTTGCCGCGTTCTTCCTTGACCACCTGCACCAGGATGATCTGGCGGCGCTTGATGACCTCTTGGATCTTGTAATGCTTGCGGCGCGTCCAGCGCTGCTGCGGACGCTGGCCGCGAAGCGCTTGCGCGGGCTGGTCGTGTTCATGTCCCGTCTGCTCGGCATGTTCCGGCACGGTCGAGGCTTCGGCGGCGCCCTGTTCGTCCACCACGCCTTGCGAAAATTCTTCCTGGATCAGCGTCACGTCGCCCGACAGCGCGTCGGCCACCGCCTGCATGCTGACCTGCGGCAGGTCGAGACCGACTTCGGCGGCAGTCTGCTGATCGACCACGCCCTGTTCGGATTCTTCTTCCGCGATCACCTCGAGCGGCGTCTCGTCGACCGTGTGATCTTCGTGATCTTCGTCGTCGTGAGGCTGCGGTGCGAGGTCTTCGGATTGCTCGACATCGAAACCGGATTCCATTTCGGTCGGCGTCGGCTCGTGGTCTTCGTCGTGATGTTCCTCGTGACCGTTTTCGTCGAGAGGTTCTTCATCGTGATCGTGGTGTTCTTCGCCGCCTTCGGCACGTTCGGCCGCATCGGCTTCGTCCTGGGCCGCGAGTTCCTCTTCCGTCATCGGCTGGGTGCCGGTCTCGACGGCTTCGAATTCGTCTTCGGCGTTGCGGCGGGCTTCGGCCTGTTGCTCGGCGATCAGCGCCTGACGGTCCGCGACGGGGATCTGGTAATAGTCGGGATGGATTTCCGAGAAGGCGAGGAAGCCCTGACGGTTTCCGCCATACTCGACGAACGCCGCCTGGAGCGAAGGCTCCACGCGCGTCACCTTGGCGAGATAGATATTGCCTTTGAGCGGCAGCTTGGAAGCTGCCTCGAAATCAAATTCTTCGACCTTCTGGCCGTCCAGCACGACGACCCGGGTTTCTTCCGGGTGGCTGGAGTCGATGAGCATGCGTTTGGACATGGAAATCTCCGGGCGGCGCGCTCGCACGCAGAGCCGTCCGGCGCACGCGCACGGAGCTCAAAAGCGAATGGGGCCGCAGTGTGAGTGGGGACGGAGCGCCACGCGCCGCAATGCCGGGCAGGTGCCCAAGGCTTTCGGCAGGTTGCGGGAATCCGTCGGTCATTTGATCAGTCAGTCTCGGTTGGCGCTGAAGCGCCTTGGTGCCGTTCGCACAGTCACGGGCGGGAACATTTCAGGCAGGAAGGGGTTCGTGGCCTTCCCGGCCTGGCTCGGCCCGCGACCCCGACAATCGGGTGTCGAACAGACAAGTCCTTGTAGGGGGCATGGCTTGCCGCGGCAAGGCCAACCCTCTGGATTCATTATCGCGCCCCGACGTGCTAAGGAACCGTAAAGGCTTTAACGCCAATGTCCGCTTGGGCTTGGCCGTGGATGTTAAGATTTTGGTGATGCGGCGAGGGGCGTTTGTTTTTACCCTTGGGGCGGCTTTGGCCGCGGCAGCGCTGGCTTTTGCCCAGCCGGTTCCAAGCCCCAAACCCGACGAAGATCCCATCTCGCGGCTCGAACGCGAGGGTGAGGCGCATCTGCGACTCACCCAGAATCGGAGGGCCGCGCCGGTCATTCTGGGCGTCCAGGTCACCGACTATGCCGACCGCACCCGTATCGTGATCGAGGTCTCCGACCCGCTCGCCCTGCGTGTGTTTACGCTGGCCAATCCCAATCGCGTGGTCATGGACATGCCGCAGGTGCTGTGGCGGCTGCAGGGCAGTCCACCGCCATCGTCCAAGAGCGTCGTGCGCAGCTATCGCTACGGCCTGTTCCGGCCGGGCAATTCGCGCTTCGTGATGGACCTCAACCGCGCCGTCTCCGTCACCGCGCCGGTCGCGCTCGCGCCCTCCGGCGGATACGGCTACCGCGTGGTGGTCGATTTGCTACCCACCACGCAGACGAAATTCCGCCTCGCCTCGGGCTGGCCCGCCGACTTGAAAGCGCGCGAGGACGCCGCCGAACAGAAAAGCTCCGACACCGCCCGCAATCAGGCGAAGACGGCGGGCGGCAAACGCATCGTCGTGTTGGATGCCGGCCACGGCGGCATCGACAACGGCACGAGCAGTTCCGGCGGCATGCACGAAAAGGACCTCGTGCTAGATGTGGTGAAGCGCGTGCGCGACAAGTTGAAGGGCAGAGGCAATTACAAGGTCTATCTCACCCGCGACGACGACACCTACATTCCGTTGCGCCAGCGCGTGCGCATCGCCCGCAGCTACGACGCCGACCTGTTCGTCTCGATCCACGCGGATTCCAATCCGAGTGCATCCGTATACGGAGCATCCGTCTACACCCTCTCCGAATCCGGTTCCGACAAGGAAGCGGCAGCCTTGGCCGCGAAGGAAAACCAGTCCGACGTCATCGCGGGCGTCGATCTGTCGAACGAGGACACGGCGGTCGGATCCATCCTCATCGACCTCGCCCAGCGCGACACGATGAACCGTTCGTCACGTTTCGCCGAAACCGCCGTTTCGCAGCTTCGAAGCGCGACGGACATATTGCCGCGCCAGCCGCATCGTTCCGCCGCCTTCGCCGTGCTGAAAGCGCCCGATGTTCCCGCCGTGCTGATCGAACTCGGCTATCTGTCCAACGCCAGCGACGCCCAGCAGATGGGAACCACCAGATGGCGGGATAATGTCGCCGAAGCCATCGCCGCCGCCATAGACCGTAACTTCGGCACCACACGAGGGGCCGTAACCGCATCCCAGGACGCATCCGACTGAAAGAGCGGCCTTTTCGCGGCCACAAACACCCTATAATACCAACCCGAACAAGAGCCGGACCGGATGCGGCGCGCACTTACCGTATTGCTGATTGTTGGTGGCGCCACCGCGCTTCTCGCGGTGTGTGTAGGCGTTTTCTATCTCTACCAGCTTACCCGCGATCTTCCGAGCGTCGACGCGCTCAAGAACTACAACCCTCCCGTCACCACCCGTGTCTACGCGGGCGATGGCACCATCCTCGGCGAGTACGCGCGCGAGCGGCGCATCTTCGTGCCGATCCGGTTCGTGCCGAAGCTTGTGGTCGAGGCATTCACCAGCGCCGAGGACAAGAACTTCTTCAACCATCCGGGCATCGACCCGTCGGGCATCGCGCGCGCGGCGGTCAAGGACGTGTTCAACATCCTCCAGCACAAGCGGCTGGAAGGCGCCTCCACCATCACCCAGCAGGTGGCCAAGAACTTCCTGCTCAACAACCAGGTGAAGTTCTCGCGCAAGCTGCGCGAGGCGATCCTCGCCATCCGCATCGATGCGACCTATTCGAAGCCCAAGATCCTCGAACTCTATCTGAACGAGATCTATCTCGGCCAGAACTCCTATGGCGTCGGTGCCGCCACGCTGAACTATTTCGGCAAGTCGCTCGACGAACTCGACATCGCCGAAGTCGCCTTCCTCGCCGCGTTGCCGAAAGCGCCATCGAACTACGACCCGCGGTTCCACAAGGCGAACGCGATTGCCCGGCGCAACTGGGTGATCGATCAGATGGCCGACAATGGCTACATCACCCGCGACGAGGCGCGCAAAGCCAAGGCCGAAGAACTCGTCACCGGCAGCCGCGCGCTCGGCAGCCAGACCGAGGACGCCGATTATTTCGTCGAGGACGTGCGCCGCCAGCTCTACGCGAAATATGGCGCCGACAAGCTTTACGACGGCGGCCTGCAGGTCCGCTCCACGCTCGACACGCGGCTGCAGAACCTCGCGGTGAACGCGCTGCGCATGGGCCTTGTTCGTTACGATCATCGCCATGGCTGGCGCGGCACCAAGGATGTCATCCCGATCGACGGCGACTGGCAGGCCGCGCTGAAAGCCGTACCGAACCGTTCCGGCATCGACACCTGGCGCGTCGCCGTGGTGCTCGGCTTCGACAAGCAAAAGACCACCGACATCGGTTTCGCCGACGGCAGCCACGGAAAGATTCCGCTGGAGTCGCTCGCCTGGGCGCGCAAGCCGAACCCGGATGCGTCGGTCGGCCCATCGCCGACCTCGCCAACGCAGGTCTATCAGCCCGGCAACGTCATCTATGTCGAAAAGACCGACGACAAAGGCAATTGGGGCCTGCGCCAGATACCGAAGGTCAACGGCGCCATCGTGGTGATGGACCCGCATACGGGCCGCGTGCTCGCCATGTCGGGCGGCTTCTCCTATGCGTCTAGCGAATTCAATCGCGCGTCGCAGGCGATGCGCCAGCCCGGCTCGTCGTTCAAGCCGTTCGTCTATTCGACCGCGTTCGACAACGGTTACACGCCCGTTTCCAAGGTGCTCGACGCGCCGTTCGAGATGTATCAGGGCCCCGGTCTGCCGATGTGGCGCCCGGAGAACTACGAGAAGGAATTCATCGGGCTGGCCACTCTGCGCCGCGGTCTCGAACTGTCGCGCAACCTGATGACCATCCGGCTGGCGCAGGCCGTGGGCATGAACAAGATCGCGATCAACGCCGAGAAGTTCGGCGTCTACGACCACCTGCCGCGCAATCTCGCCAATTCGATCGGCGCCTATGAAACGACTCTTCTGAGGATGACGACGGGCTATTCCGAATTCGACAATGGCGGCAAGAAAATCATGCCCACGCTGGTCGATCGCATTCAGGATCGCAACGGCAAGACGATCTATCGCCACGACACGCGCGTCTGCAGCGATTGCAACGCCTCGTGGCACAATCAGCAGGACCCGCTGATCCCAGACAACCGCGTGCAGATCATGGACCCGCGCACGGCCTATCAAACCGTCTCGCTGATGGAAGGCGTGGTGCTGCGCGGCACCGGCCATTCGGTGAGCGTCATCGGCAAGCCGCTCGCGGGCAAGACCGGCACCTCCAACGATTCGAAGGACGTCTGGTTCATCGGCTTCTCGCCCGATCTCGTCTGCGGCGTGTTCGTGGGGTACGACGACCCCAAGACGCTCGGCAAGCATGAACAGGGCGCAACGGTGGCCGCGCCCATCTTCCGCGATTTCATGAAGGAAGCGCTCGCAGGCGTGCCGCCGATCCCGTTCCGCGTGCCGCCCGGCATCGTCTTCGTGCCGGTGGACCGCTTTAGCGGCGCGGAAGTCCCCGCCGGCACACCCGGCTCCATCGAAGAAGCCTTCCGCGCGGGCACCGAACCGGGTGTCGCGGGCATCGACGACGCGTCCACCGCAACGATGAACACCCAGGGCCAAACCACCTTCGGCCCCGCAACGAATGTGGGCGAGGGCACGGGCGGATTGTACTGATATCGTCGTCGTGGCCGCTCGCCGCCATGGGGCTTCAACGTTGCAGTCGTGCAATGTCAAATGGAAGAACATCAAAAACTTGAGTTGAACCTCTCAAAGTCGTAGTCCCGCTTCCATACGCAACGTTCGTGTCGCGAGTTCAAATGGCCGTCCGCGAAGATACGGGCCGGCTCGACAGGCCCCAGTTACGCGCCGATGGTGGCGCGGTTCGTCGCGCGCGTGCGCTCGTCAAGAGGGTTCAGCGCGACCTGCGTTCCAGCGAGATCGGACAGATCCTTTTGTGCGCGGCGCTCGGCGCCGTTGTCGGCGCACTGGTCGCGATCCTGCGCAATTTCGTGGCCATCCTGCACCGCCTCGATTTCGCGCTGCCGCCCGGCGCCTATCTCAGCGCGACCGACGACGTGTCGCCGTTTCTCGTCGTGCTGGTGCCTGCATCCGGCGGATTGATCATCGGCCTGTGGACGCGCTGGCTGCGCAATCGCAAGACAAAGGAAGTCGTCGACCCCGTGGAGGCGAACGCTCTGCTGGGCGGACGCATGTCGTTGCGCGACAGTTTGCGCCTCACGCTCCAAACCCTCATCGCCAACGCATCGGGCGCTTCGCTCGGCATGGAAGCGGGCTACAGCCAGTTCGGCGCGGGCGTCTATTCGTGGATCGGACAGTATTTCCAGCTTCGCCGCGCCGATCTGCGCGTCTTCGTGACGGCGGGCGCGGGTGCGGCCATCGCGGCCGCGTTCAACGCGCCGCTCGCGGGCGCGTTCTACGGGTACGAACTGATCCTCGGCAGCTACATGCCGCGCGCGCTGGCGCCTGTGTGCGCGGCTTCGCTCACCGCCGCCATCGTGCAGCGCTCCATGGCGTTTCCGCCCGCCTCGTTCGAGATCATCCACGATCTCGCCTTCAAGCAGCGCAGCTACATGTTCTTCGCGCTGATGGGCGTCGCGGCGGCGGGCGTGGGCGTGCTCACCATGAAACTTGTGACGTGGACCGAAAGCGGCCTGCGCAAATCGCCCTTGCCCGACTGGATGCGCCCCGTCGCGGGCGGTTTCGCGCTGTCATGGGTGGCGCTGGTCTTCCCGCAGGTGCTCGGCTCCGGTCACGGCGCGATCCAGCTTCATCTCGACAAAGCTTGGCCGCTGTTGCCGCTGGTGGCGCTTCTGGCCGCGAAGATATTGGCGTCGGCGATTTCCGTCGGCTCCGGTTTTCGCGGTGGACTGTTCAGCTCGTCGCTGCTGATCGGCTGCCTGTTCGGTTCGGTGGTGGCGCAGATCCTTGCGTATTTCATTCCCAGCGTCGGACTCGAAAGCGGCGCGTTCATGCTGGTGGGAATGGGATCGGTCGCAGCCGCCATCATCGGTGCGCCGTTCACGATGGTGTTTCTCGTCCTCGAAGCGACCGGCGACTTCCCCGTCACCGCGGGCGTGCTCGTCGGCGTCATCACGGCATCGACCATCGTGCGGCTGACCTTCGGCTATTCCTTCGCCACCTGGCGGTTCCACCAGCGCGGTCTGGGCATCCGAAGCCCCCACGACATCGGCTGGATCGCCGAACTCACCGCGGGCCGCCTGATGCGTGCCGACGCCAAGGCCGTGCCCGCCGACATGACGCTTCGCCATCTGCGCGAGCGTTATCCGGTCGGCAGCGCCAAGCGGCTGTTCGTGACGGGGCAGGGCGGTCTTTATCTCGGCACGCTCGACGTGGCGCTCGCTCACGAACCCGGCATCGAAGACGAACTCGACTGGATCGTGGCGGGCGACCTCGCAAGCGAGCGCGACGTGTTCCTCTTGCCGACCGACAATGTGCGCACCGCGCTGTTGCGCTTCGAGGAACAAAAGACGGAATCCATCGCGGTCGTCTCCTCCATCGCCGAACCCAAGCTGATGGGCTACCTCACCGAAGCCTATGCGCTGCGCCGCTACACCACCGAACTCGAACGCCGCCGCAACGCCGAACTGGGCCAAAGCGACCTCTTCACCGTCGGCCCGCCCGCGCGTTCGTGAGGCTCTTGCCGTTTGCCGCGT
>CAZTCU010000127.1:0-7604 GCA_964612235.1 uncultured Rhizobium sp. | reverse complement strand
GAGCGTGACCGCTGGCCCTTACGGCTCGCGCCGGGTCTTGGGGCGGGCATCGGGCTCTATTTCATCTTGCCGTCCGAACCAGCTCTGTGGGTGGCGGCTGTCGCGCTGGCCGTTGCCGTTTGCTGCATCTTTGTCGCCACGCGCGCGGCTCATCCCGCGATTGTGGCGGGGCTTGCGCTGTGCGCTGCGGCAAGTCTCGGCTTCTCCGTTGCGAAGTTCCGCACCGATCTGATTGCGCGGCCCGTTCTCCAGCACAAGATCGGATATGCCGGGTTCACCGCGCGTGTCGAAAGCATCGAAGCGCATGGAAAGGGCCTTCGCGCCGTGCTCGGCCATGTCGAGCCCGACCGCAAATTTCGCGGCGAAGTCCCGTGGCGCATCCGGCTCTATTTCCGCCGTGTGCCGCAAGACCTCGCGCCCGGAAGCTGGATTTCATTTCGCGCCAGCCTGATGACGCCACCCGCGCCCGCCGCACCCGGCGACTACGATTTCGGCCGTTGGGCTTTCTACGAAGGCATCGGCGCGGTCGGGTTTTCGTTCGGCCAACCCAGGCTCATTGCGCCACGCGCAGGCGAAACGCTTTCCGAGCGTTGGAACGCACGCCTCGAACGCCTGCGAAACGCAATGACGGCGCGCGTGCGCTCCGTGCTGCCGGGAAGTGAGGGCGGCGTCGCCGCCGCAATGATCACCGGCGAAACAGGCGGCATCGACGCAGCCGACTACAACGCCTATCGGGATTCCGGACTGGTGCATGTGCTCTCCATTTCGGGATTGCACCTCGCATTGGCCGGCGGTTTCTTCTTCTGGATCGTGCGTGCGTTGTTGGCGCTCGTTCCATCCATCGCTCTGCACTATCCGATCAAGAAATGGGCTGCGGTCGCTGCGCTTGCAGGCGCTGCGTTCTACCTCTTCATCAGCGGCTGCGAGGCTCCAGCGGTCCGCTCCTACGTCATGCTGGCGATGATGTTCCTCGCCATCCTCGCGGACCGCCCCGCACTCAGCATGCGCTCGGTTATGCTGGCGGCGGCGCTGATCCTCCTGATCGAACCGGAAAGCCTCACCGAACCCGGTTTCGAAATGTCCTTCGCCGCCGTGATCGGACTCATCGCCATCGCGGAATGGGGCGAGAAGCGCGAACGCGCACAAGAGGGCACACCTCTTGGCCCGTTTCGCCGCGTGCGCCGCTATCTCGTCGGCATCGTGATCGCGAGCATGGTGGCGACGCTCGCGACGACACCCTTCGCGATTTTCCATTTCGACCGCTCCACACAATATGGCGCGCTGTCCAATCTGGCTTCGCTTCCCATCGCCGATTTCGTGATCATGCCCGCCGCCACCTTGGCGATGATCGCGATGCCCTTCGGTCTCGACCGCTGGCCGCTGCTTTTGATGGGCAAGGGCGTTGTGATGATGACCGCCATCGCCCATTGGGTCGCCAAATTGCCGGGCGCGGCGTCCGTCGCGGTGGTCTGGCCCGAATACGCTCTCGTCGTTGTCGCCATTGGCGGACTATGGATCGCCTTCTGGCGAAGGTCTTGGCGATGGGTGGGGCTTATTCCGGTCTGCGCCGGAATTGCCGCTGCGCTTTTGGCAAGCCGCCCCGATCTCCTCGTCGCGCGCGACGGAAAAACCATCGCACTTCGATTGCCGGATGGCTCGCTCGGCTTCCTTCGTGAACCTTCAGACGATTACGCCGCCGAAATCTGGCTGCGGCGCGATGGTGACGCGCGTGAAGTTCAAGCGGCGATAGCAAAACCGGGGCAGGGCATCCGTTGCGACGAACTCGGCTGCATCGCGACGCTCGCGTCGGGAGAAACCGTCGCCGCGATTTCCCGTACCCAAGCTCTCGAAGATTGCACGTCAGCCGACGTCGTGGTCAGCGCCGTTCCGACATGGCGGCGATGTACAGGCCCCAAACTTGTCATCGACAAATTCGATCTGGCAAGAAACGGCGGTTACGCGGTTTGGCTGAACGGCGAGCCCATCATCGAAACCGTGGAAGGCGAGCGCGGACAACGGCCCTGGAGCCAAAAGATCCGCAAGCGATCCCGCGCAAAAGTTCAATAACGCCGGATAAGCCCCACCAACTTGCCCTGCACGCGTACGCGATCGGCTCCATAGAGCCGCGTCTCGTAAGCCGGATTGGCGGCTTCGAGCGCGATGGAGTCGCCACGGCGGCGCAGGCGCTTAAGGGTTGCTTCCTGATTGTCGACCAGCGCCACCACGATCTCGCCGGTATTGGCGCTGTCGGCTTCCTGGATGATGACGGTATCGCCATCCAAAATGCCCGCGTTGATCATGGAATCACCCGTCACTTCGAGCGCGTAATGGCTGCCGCCCCGGCCGATCATGCCGAGCGGCACGGGCACTTCGCCCACCTTGTTCTGCAGCGCCTCGATGGGCGTACCGGCGGCGATGCGGCCCACCATGGGAACCTGCATCGCGCCCTCGCTGTCCGCCGCCCTGCGTGGCGATCCTGCGCCGCGCGTATCGGCGCTGATGCGCGTTTCTCCGCGTCCGTGGCGGGGGGCGGGATGGCCCGTGCGCTGCGCCTGGCTGCGGGTGGTGGCCGGCCTCAGCGTGTCGGAGACGTTCTCAGGCAGCCGCACGATTTCCAGCGCCCGTGCCCGCTTCTCCATCCTGCGGAGATAGCCGCGCTCTTCCAGCGCCATGATAAGCCGATGGATGCCCGATTTGGATTTGAGGTCCAGCGCGTCCTTCATCTCGTCGAAGGACGGCGGCACGCCCGTCTCGCGCACCCGCTCATGGATAAACATGAGGAGTTCGTATTGCTTCCGGGTCAGCATTCCATGTCCTTCCTGGCTAGCCCCTTCGGGCCTGTGTGCGACGCACACGAACAAATCCGAAACATGGAGAATCGTTCTACTTTAGTTCTCAAAATCGGTCAACCGCCAATATGTTGGGCCCCAACTGTTCCCCGGTTGTGCTCGTTGCGTTTCTCCCGCGGAACTCAGGCTCACCACCCGGCCAGCGACAGAACCTCCACTCGTTCTCCCATCCCGGCGGCAGGCGCGTGCGGTGGGCGGAGGATCAGGGCGTCGGCGGCGGCGAAAATGCCCTGCATGGAAGAATCCTGAACGCCGAACGGATCGGCCCACAATTCGCCGTCCTGTACGACGATCCGTGCACGGACATAATCCTGGCGCGCGTCGTTCGCCGCCATGTCGCGCGCAAGGCGCGCGGAAACGATCTGTCTGTCTTCCGCAATGCCGAGCATCGCCGCGATGGCCGGCCGTACGAACAGGATCGCGCACACCAGCGTCGAAACCGGATTTCCGGGCAAGCCGAGAAACGGCGTCTTCTGCAGATGCCCGAAGATCAGTGGCTTGCCCGGCCGCATCGCTATCTTCCAGAAATCGAGCGCGAAGCCTTTCGGCCCCAGCGCACGCTGGACAAGATCGTGGTCGCCGACCGACGCGCCGCCCATGGTGAGGAGGAGATCGGCATCTTTCGTGCGCTGCGGCAGATCGGCAAAGGCTTCAATCGTGTCGGGCAGCAACCCGAGATCGACCGGCTCGCCGCCCCAACGCGCAATCAGCGCCGATAATCCGTACCCGGACGATGCAACGATCCCGCCCGGCTTGCGCGCCTCGCCGGGGCGCGAAAGTTCATCCCCTGTCGCCACGAATGCCACGCGCGGCCGCCGCCGCACATCCACCTGCGCAACGTCACCGGCCGCCAGCAAAGAAAGATCGCGCGGGCCAAGCCGCTTGCCCCCAGGCGCAAGAACATCGCCCGCACCGAAATCGAGCCCCGCAACGCGGATATGACGGCCTTTCTGTACCGGCTCTTTCAACGTGACTTCACTGGCCGTCGCCTGTGTGTCTTCCTGAATCACAATGGCGTCCGCCCCCTCCGGCACCACGCCGCCGGTGAAGATGCGAACGGCTTCACCATTTCCGATCTTTCCCCGATATGGATTGCCTGCGGGCGAAGCGCCAACGATACGAAGCGTCGTCGGTTTTTGTGCGTCCTCAGCCCGCACCGCGTAACCGTCCATCGCCGAAACAGGGAAGGGCGGTTGAGAAAGTTTCGCGCGAGCATCCCTGGCAAGCACGCGGCCGTCAGCTTCCGCGATAGCAACGCTTTCGCTTTCCACGGGCTTGAAAGCGGCGACGATACGCGAGCGTGCCTCCTCGACGGAGATCATTTTTCGAACATATCCTCCACCCGCACCTTCGCGACACGCGCGAGTTTGGTCGCAGCATCGTTGGGCAGCTTGCCGGATTTGCCGGTGAGATAGGAATAGATCAGCGACGGCGAAATGCCCGCATCCTTCGCCCAGATACTCGCCCGCAACCCGTTGCTCGTCATGAAGGCACGGAACGCATCGCGCTGCGCGCCCGTCGCTTGCGGTTTTGGTGCCGCCACTTCGCCCATCAGTGTCGAAGGCTTCGCGGCGCGTGCCTTGGCAAGCCGCGTCGCGATGGAAGGCTTCTCGTCACGCTCGGCCTTGTAGTCGCCGCTCTTGCCGCCGGATTTCGCGACAAGACGCACGCCTTCGATTACGGCGGCGCGATCGACCGCCTTCACCATGTCGTAGATCGTCAGTGCCGCAATACTCGCCGCCGTCAACGCCTCCATCTCGACGCCCGTAGGCCCAATGGTCTTCGCGGACGCGACGACCCGGATGGCATGGCGATCCGCCAGCGGTTCGAAATCGACAGTCGCTTTGGAGAGCGCGATGGGATGGCAGAGCGGAATAAGCTCGGATGTCTTCTTCGCCGCCATGATGCCCGCAATCCGCGCGGCGGCCAGAACGTCCCCCTTCTTCGCATCGCCGGAGAGTGCGGCAGCAAAGGCTTCTTCGGAAAGCACGATGACCGCCTCGGCACTGGCCTCCCGCGCGGTATCGGGCTTCTGCGAAACATCCACCATGCGCGCCGCGCCGGTTTCGTCGAGATGGGTAAGTTTGGTCATGGGGATCAGGTTATAACTCTAACCCTCCCCTCGAGGGAGGGTAAAACTCAACTTTGCTCCAACAACGCCTTCGTCGCCGCGGCCACATCCTTCTGGCGCATCAAGCTCTCACCGATCAGGAAGGTGCTAATACCCGCGTCGGCAAGCCGCCTGAGATCGGCAGGCGTCGAAAGTCCGCTTTCGGAAATCACCAGCCGGTTCGTCGGAATGCGCGGCGCAAGCCGCAGCGTCACCGCGATATCCGTCACGAACGTATTGAGATCACGATTGTTGATCCCGATGATCCGCGCGTCCAGCGCCAGCGCCCGGTCGAGTTCGGTTTCGTTGTGAACTTCGACCAGCGCGTCGATCTTCCAATGGTTCGCGGCGTCCATCAACGCGCGCGCCTCGGCATCCGTTACCGCCGCCATGATGATGAGGATGCAATCGGCGCCCCATGCGCGCGCCTCGGCCACCTGATAGGGCTCGAACATGAAATCCTTGCGCAGCACCGGCAGCGTGCCGGCCGCGCGCGCTGCCACAAGGAATTCCGGCGCGCCCTGGAACGACGGCATGTCGGTGAGAATGGAAAGGCACGCCGCACCGCCATCTTCATAGGCGCGCGCCAGCGCAGGCGGATCGAAATCGGCGCGGATGAGGCCTTTTGAGGGGCTAGCCTTCTTGATTTCGGCGATCAGGCCGTAGCGGCTTTCGCTACGTTTCTTCTCCAGCGCTGCGCGAAACCCTCGTGGGGCCGATGCCGTGCGCGCGCGATCTTCGATGGCACGTTCGGAAACCCGCGCCTTCGCATCCGCGATTTCCTTGCGCTTGTAGGCGGCGATTTCGGTGAGGATGCTCATGCGGCACGCGAACAGGCTGCGAGATTTGCCAGGGTGGCTTTCGCCTTTCCGCTGTCGATGGCTTCGGCGGCAAGCGCGGCGCCGTCGCGCAGATTCTTCGCCTTGTCGGCAATGATGAGCGCCGCGGAAGCATTCAACAACACAATGTCGCGAAACGCGCCGCGTTCGCCGCCAAGCAATTTGGCGATCGCGGCAGCATTCTCGCTCGCGCTGCCGCCCTTCAGCTGCGCAAGCGTCGCCGTTTCCAGGCCCGCATCGCGCGGACGGATTTCGTGATGTTCTATCCCCGCATTGGTGAGCGCGGCGATGTCGGTATGTGTCGTTGTGGTAAGTTCGTCGAGGCCATCGCCGCCATGAACGATCCAGGCCTTTTCGGTGCCCAGCCGGCGCAGCGCTTCCGCCACCGGATCGATCCATTCTTCCGAGAACACCCCCATCAACTGCCGTGTCACACCGGCCGGATTGGACAGCGGCCCAAGCAGATTGAAGATCGTGCGGAAGCCCAGCGCGCGGCGCACCGGCCCCACATGTTTCATCGCCGGATGATAGGTCTGCGCAAAGAGGAAACAGAGTTTCGCTTCGGAAAGGCAGCGTTCGGCCACCTGCGGCGCGACGTCGATCTTCACGCCCAGCGTTTCCAGCACGTCGGCAGCGCCCGTGTTGGACGACATGTTTCGGTTGCCATGCTTGGCGACGGGCACGCCGCACGCAGCGACAACAAAAGAAACCGCGGTGGAGACATTCAGCGTTCCGTGCCCATCGCCGCCCGTGCCGCAAAGATCGATAGCCCCTTCGGGCGCCTTGATCTTCAGCATCTTCGCCCGCATCGAATGGACCGCGCCCACAATCTCGTCCACGGTCGGCTTGCGCACGGCGAGCGCTGTGAGGAACGCGGCAATGCGCGTTTCGGGGATATCGCCCGACATGATCGCATCGAACGCGCGCGTCGACTCCGCCGTATCGAGCGGCTGTCCGCTGCCGACACGTTTCAGGAGGGGGGAAAAATCGTCATCGGCGCTCATGCGGGTTCGTGCGCGAAATCGCGGGCGATATCGAGGAAGTTCTGCAAGAGCGCATGTCCCTGTTCGGACGCGATGCTTTCGGGATGAAACTGCACCCCGTGAACCGGATGGCGTTTGTGCATCACGCCCATGATCGTGCCGTCTTCGGTCGTGGCGGTGATTTCCAAATCGGCCGGCATCGAATCCGGTGCAATGGTGAGCGAGTGATAGCGCGTCGCTTCAAAGTCGTTGTTGAGTCCGCGGAACACACTTTTGCCGGTGTGGTGCACGCGCGAGAGTTTGCCGTGCATCGGCTCGTTCGCCCGCACGATCCTGCCCCCATAGACCTGACCGATGGATTGATGGCCCAGGCATACGCCCAGGATCGGCACGCGCCCATTGGCCTCGCGGATCAGATCGAGACAGATCCCCGCCTCGTTCGGCGTGCAGGGGCCGGGGGACAGCACGATGGCATCGGCCTTCATGCCCAACGCCTCGGCCACCGAAATCTCGTCATTGCGCTTCACGCGCACGTCCGCCCCCAGCTCTCCCAGATAGTGGAAGAGGTTGTAGGTAAAACTGTCGTAGTTATCGATCAGAAGAAGCAAAATGCACCTATGCCACTGAAATCACAAGATGAAACGACACCGCCGCCCAGCCGCGGGACCAGGCGGAGGCGGGTGCATAATCGCGAATGCGCTCAATAATGAAAAGGCGTCATCGTGGCTGGAGCCACGCGGTCAGAGCACTTCGAATATGTCGTATTTGACGCCGTTGGTGATGGCCCCGCCCATGGCGACGGTCACGATGTCGTTCAGCCAGA
>CAZTCU010000126.1:0-7611 GCA_964612235.1 uncultured Rhizobium sp. | reverse complement strand
TGCTACGATATCTTGTGGGGTCAGCGATGGAGCCGGGCATGGGTTGGACCGACGAACGGGTAGAGCAATTGAAGAACCTCTGGACCGAGGGATTGTCGGCCAGCCAGATCGCCCGGGCGCTGGGCGGGGTGACCCGCAACGCCGTGATCGGCAAGGTGCATAGGCTGGGCCTGGCCGGACGCGCCACGCCCGCCCGTGTGGACCGCCCCCGCCTGCCGAGCGCGCCGCGCGTCACCATGCGCGCCCATCATGTGCCGGAGCCGCCGGTGGTGGAGGAAGAGCCCATCACCCTGGACGACGGCAACCACGCCACCGTGCTGACCATCAACGACCGCATGTGCCGCTGGCCGATCGGCGATCCTTCCGAGAACGAATTCCATTTCTGCGGCAGGAAGCCCAAAGGCGGCTCGCCCTATTGCGAGGCCCATGCCCGCAAGGCCTATCAGCCGCAACAGCCGCGCCAGGCCAAGGGGCGGATGGCAAGCTGAAATTGAGCCGTTCGTTTTGCAGGTTCGAACACCCCTCTCTCCTTTCGGACAGAGGGGTGTTTGATTTTTGAGGCGTGTTTGCTCTTCACTAGGCAGAGCGACATCAGCGGGGTTTGACGATGACGACGGTTTACGACTTCAAGGCAAAGACGCTTGCAGGCGATGAAATCCCGCTCTCGAATTTCCGCGGGCAGGTTCTGCTGATCGTCAACACGGCGAGCAAATGCGGGTTCACGCCGCAATATGAAGGGCTGGAGAAGCTCTACGAAAAGCTGCACGGCGAAGGGCTGACGGTGCTGGGCTTTCCCTGCAACCAGTTCGGTTCGCAGGAGCCCGGCACGGAAAGCGAGATTGGCGCGTTCTGCCAGAAGAATTACGGCGTGAGCTTTCCGATGTTCGCCAAGATCGACGTCAACGGCGACGACGCCCACCCGCTCTACAAATTCCTCAAGAAGGAAGAGAAGGGCGTGCTGGGGACGCAGGCGATCAAATGGAATTTCACGAAGTTCCTGATCGACAAGGATGGTAACCCGGTGGAGCGCTACGGCTCGACGACCAAGCCGGAAGATATCGAAGGCGATATTCGCAAGTTGCTTTGATCCCGTCCCCACCCGCCGCGCTTCGCGCGTCGACCTCCCCGCGCAGGGGGGAGGTAAGGACTAACTCGTCACCATCTCATCGAGCGAATAGCCCGCCGAGCGCACGGTGCGTATCGGATCTTTCGTGCCGTCGATGTTGAGCGCTTTGCGCAGGCGGCCGACATGGACATCCACCGTTCTTGCTTCGACATAGATATCCGAACCCCACACCGCATCCAGCAATTGTTCGCGGCTGAAGACGCGGCCGGGGTGCTGGATCAGGTGATCGAGAAGTTTGTATTCGGTGGGGCCGAGATGGACTTCGCGGCCGCTGCGGCGGACGCGGTGGGCGACGCGATCCATTTCGATGTCGCCGACCTTGACGGTGTCTTCGGAGAGGCTGGGGCGGATGCGGCGCATGACGGCGCGCAGGCGGGCGAGCAATTCGGTCATCGAGAAGGGCTTGGTGATGTAGTCGTCCGCGCCGGTGTTGAGGCCGCGCACGCGATCGGCCTCCTCACCCCGCGCGGTGAGCATGAGGATCGGCACGTTGCGGCTTTCGGGCCGGGCGCGCAGGCGGCGGCAGACTTCGATGCCGGAGAGTTGCGGCAGCATCCAGTCGAGCAAGACGAGATCGGGCTTTTCCTCCGCTGCGAGAAGCAACGCTTCCTCGCCGTCGGTGGCTTCGACCACGCGATAGCCTTCGCGTTCGAGATTGTAGCGCAGAAGCGTGACCAGTGCGCTTTCGTCTTCGGCGACAAGGACGGTGGGCTTCAGCATCACTGGTGTCCGTAGGGTACGCTCGTTTCGCTGGTGACGTCGGCCTTCGGGCGGTCGGCGGCGAGATGATCGCCGCTCACCATGTGGTAGACGGTCTCGGCGACGTTGGTGCAGTGATCGCCCGCGCGTTCGATGTTCTTGGCCACGAACAACAGATGCGTGCACAGGCCGATGGTGCGCGGATCTTCCATCATGTAGGTGAGGAGTTCGCGGAAAAGGCTATTGTAGATCTCGTCGATCTCGCCGTCCTGTTTCCACACGGCCTGGGCGCTGGCCGCATCGCGGCGCGCATAGGCATCGAGCACCTGCTTCAATTGCGCGAGCACCTGGCGGCCCATGCGCGCGAGGCTTTGGGTGAGACGGATCGGCTGTTCGCGATTGAGAACGATGGCGCGCTTGGCGATGTTCTTGGCGAGATCGCCGATGCGTTCGAGTTCGCTCGCCATCTTCAGCGCGGCCAGCGTTTCGCGCAGGTCCACCGCCATAGGCTGGCGCAGCGCAAGCAACTTCAGCGCCTGATCCTCGATCTGGTATTGCAACTGGTCGATGCGGCGGTCGCTGGCGATGACGGCTTCGGCTTTGGCGGTGTCGCGGCGCGAGATGGCTTCGAGCGCGTCGGCCAGTTGCGCTTCGGCAAGCCCGCCCACCTGCGCCACCGAGGTGGTAAGCGCCTCGAGCTTCTCGCCGAAAGCCCTGACTGTGTGTTCGGTCATTCCCTGATCCGCCGCTCTTTCATCCGCCTGACTAGGCGAGAAGTCGAAAGTCTATGCGACAGTTTTATAACACTTCCGTGACGGCGGCGCCCGCCTTTGAAAAGGCAGGCAAAATTACGGTGAAGGTGCTGCCGACGCCGACCTCGCTCTCGATCTGGAGGCGGCCGTTGTGGCGGTTGACGATGTGCTTGACGATGGCCAGGCCCAGCCCCGTGCCGCCCTTTTCGCGGCTGCGTTTGACGTCGACGCGGTAGAACCGCTCGGTCAGGCGGGGGATGGCCTCGCGCGGGATGCCCTCGCCCTCGTCGCGGACGGCGACGCTGACCATCCCGTCCTTCGCCGCGAGGCTTACCCGGACATGGCCGCCGCTGCGGCCATATTTGATCGCGTTGTGCATGAGGTTCTGGAAAAGCTGGGTGAGTTCGTCGCTGTCGCCGACGACCGACGGCAAGTCCTGTTCGACGGAAATCTCCAGCGTCACGTTTTCGCTTTGGGCGAGCGGGGCAAGCGCTGCCGCCGCACTTCTGACCACGGGTTCGAGGTCGACTTTGGCCGAGGGGGGCACATGTTCGTTGAGTTCGATGCGGGTGAGCGACAGCAAATCTTCGATCAGGCGGCGCATGCGCTGGGCCTCGACGCTCATGATGCCGAGGAATTGTTCGCGCGCCTGTTCGTCGTCGCGGGCGTGGCCGCGCAAGGTGTCGATGAAGCCGGAAACCGCGGCGAGCGGCGTGCGCAATTCGTGGCTCGCATTGGCGACGAAATCGGCGCGCATCTGTTCGGTGCGTTTGATGGCGGTCAGATCGTGCAGCAGCACGATGGTCAACGGCGCCAGCGCGCTGCGCGAAACATAGGCCTGGCAATGACGTTCGATGGGAACGGGGGTGGCGAATTCGATGGTTGCGGGGATTTCGCCGGGGCTGACGGTTTCGACCGCCTGCTGGATCGACGGCTCGCGCAACAAGACCGACAAAGGCTTGCGCGAATAATCCGCGCCGACGACCGCGCGCATCGCGGCGTTGGCGAAAACGGCGCGGCGCGATTCATCGAGCAGCAGCACGGGATCCGGCAGGCGCTCGAACATTTCGCGCGCGACTTCGGGCAAGGGATCGGGAGCGGCGGGCGTTTCGGCTTCGATCAGATGCTGCTGCCAGGCGCGATTGCCCGCGAAGGCGGCAAGCACGGCGGCGAGGAACGCAACACCAAGCACAGCCGAATGTTCGTGCGCGCCGCGCCACCACAGCCATGCGCCGGCCGCCGCAAGACCCAAGGCGAACGGCCACAGCCAATCGCGCGCTGTCTTCCATCTGAACCGGCTTTGGGTCATCGCGCGCTCTTTTGGCGGATCGCGCGGGCCGCCACAACGGGGGGCTGCATCGCCATACCCTAAGTTCAAAATCGGGTTGTGCGGAGGGACGGCCTCCCTTGGTAAGGGGCGTTCGCGGATCGTGCCCTGTTGCGAGTTTTTCGCGGGTAGTCATTGGAAAAGCAGGGTTTCTTGACAGGCAGGGGGACAGTGGGCGCAGGATGGCGGCCCGGCTATTGGCTCGGAATGGCCGTTCCGCAAAACGGAAACCAGAAAAACGAGACAGGGTGGAGACGGAATGGCCAACGCGGAAGCGCGCGAACTTGGCGGTTTGCGGACGAAGCTGTTCTACGGGTTCGGTTCGGTCGCCTATGGCGTGAAGGACCAGGGCTTCACCACGCTTCTGATGCTTTTCTACAATCAGGTCGTGGGCATGCCCGCGGCATGGGTGGGAAGCGCGATCCTTGTCGCGCTCGTCGTCGACACGATGGCCGATCCCATCGTCGGACAGATTTCCGACAATCTGAGATCGCGCTGGGGACGGCGGCATCCGTTCATGTACGCAGCGGCGATTCCGGTTGCGATCTCATACTGGTTTTTGTGGAATCCGCCGCACTGGAGCAACGAGGCGCTGTTCTTCTATCTGCTCGGCATGGCGGTTGTCGTTCGCACCTTCATCACCATGTACGAAATCCCCAGTGCGGCGCTGGCGGCCGAACTGACCACCGATTACGACCAGCGCACCTCGTTCATGGCCTATCGCTATTTCTTCGGGTGGCAGGGCGGCCTGATCATGGGCATCCTGAGCTTTCTGGTGTTCTTCAAGCCCGATGCGGCGCATCCGGTGGGACAGCTCAATCCATCCGGCTATCCCACTTATGCATTCTTCGCCGCGTTGCTGATGGTGGCGGCGATCCTTGTGTCCTCGATGGGCACGCATCGATTCATTCCCCGCTTCTCCGTGCCGCCGGTGCGGCGCCGCACCCTGTGGGGGACGCTCAAGGAAATGGGCGAGACGTGGTCGAACGTCTCCTTTGCGTCGCTCGCGAGCGCCACGCTCTTTTCCTATGTCGCGCAGGGCGTGCTGTTCGCGCTGAACATATATTTCAACACCTATCTCTGGCATCTGAACGCCACGCAGATCGGCCTCATCACGCTGTCGCTGGTGATAGCGCCTTTCCTGGCGCTGGCCATCGCAACGCCGATCAGCCGCGCCTTCGACAAGAAGTGGGCGACCATCGTATTGTTCGTGGCGTCGCTCGCCTTCTATTGCGCGCCGCTGGCGCTTTACCTGCTTGGACTGTTGCCGACGCAGCCGACGACTTTCCTGATCGTCTCGCTGTCGTTCCTGGCGCTGATCGCGACCACGCTTTCCATCGCCTGCGGCACGCTTGGCGGCTCGATGATGACGGACGTGGTGGAGGACAGCGCGGTGCGCACCGGGCGGCGATCGGAAGGGCTGTTCTTCGCCGCCGTGATCCTGGTGCAGAAGGCGGTATCGGGATTGGGCGCCTTCATCGCGGGCGCGCTGCTTGCCTTCGTGAATTTCCCTCAGAACGCTTCGCCCACCACGCTCGATCCGGCGATCGCGCACAATCTGGCACTCGTCTATCTACCGACCATCGTTGTGTTATTTACCTTGTCGATCCTGTGCCTGACCTTCTATCGCATCCGCCGCGAAGATCATGATGAGAACATCCGCAAGCTGGCGGGCGAACTGGCGAAATTGGAGGCAACCGAACCGGTTGCATCCCCCCTGCCTGCGCGCGCGGTAGGTGCAGCAACTCCAGCAGAAGCGGGCGAATAGGACGCAACAGATGAGTCTTGTCCTTGCTTGCCGCGCGGCACATTCGGCGTTCTACTCCCGGCCTTCGTTTGCGTTCGGGTCATCGGGGGGGATGGATCGGACATGAAAGCCGGAGAAGCCGTCGTCTCGACGGAGCGGTACAACCGCAAGAAGGACGCCATCGTCGCCGCCGCCACCGCGATCCTCAATCGCGACGGCGCGCGCGGCATGACGCTTGCCGACGTGGCGGCGAGCGTGGGGCTGATCACCACTTCGGTCACCTATTATTTCAAGAAGAAGGAAGACCTCGCGGTCGCCTGTTACCTGCGCACCATCGAACGGCTCGATGCGCTGATCGGCGAAGCGTCGGCCCCTTCCGATCCGCGCGAGCGCGTGCGGCGTTTGCTGGAAAACTATTTCGCGCTGGACAGGCGCATCCGCGAAGGCGAGGAAGCCCCCATCGCGGTGTTCAGCGATGTGCGTTCTCTGAACGAGCCTTATCTTTCGCAGGTCAACGAACCCTACGGCAAGCTGTTCCGCAAGGCGCGCGCGCTGTTCCAGTCTCCGGCAATGGACTGGATGGACCGGCGCATGGCGACGGCGCGCACGCACATGCTGCTTGAACAGCTTTACTGGTCGGTGGCATGGCTGCCGCGTTTCGAGATCGAGGATTATCCGCGCATTCTCGAACGCATGTACGACATCCTGCTCAACGGGCTGGCGAAACCGGACGCCATATGGGCGCCGCGCATATTGCCCGGCATCGATCCCGAACCGGTGGACGCGCAGGCCGCGTTGCGCGAGACGTTCCTGATGTCGGCGACGCGGCTGGTCAACCAGCGCGGCTATCGCGGCGCGTCGGTGGAACGAATCTCCGAACAGCTCAACGTCACCAAGGGATCGTTCTATCACCACAACGACGCGAAGGACGATCTGGTCGTGGCCTGTTTCGACCGCAGCTTCGCGATCATGCGGCGCGCGCAATCCACGGCGATGATCGAACCCGGAACGTGGTGGGAAAAGCTTTCGGCCGCCGCCGCCACGCTTGCGGAATACCAACTCTCCGAGCGCGGGCCGTTGCTGCGCACCTCTGCATTGAGCGCGCTGCCGGAGCAGATCCGCTACAGCATGGTGGAGGCTTCCAACCGCGTGTCGGGACGTTTCGCGGGCATGATCTCCGACGGCATCGCAGAGGGCACGATCCGGCCTGTCGACACCTTCATCGCCGCGCAGATGATGAACGCGACGCTCAACGCGTCGTCCGCCATCGCAGCGATGCTTCCCGGCGTGACGCAAGGCGATGCGGCGGAGCTTTATGCCAAGCCCATCCTGACGGGCTTGTTCGCAAAGTAATGTCTTTCATCGACCACGTTTCGCTGCCGGTGCGCGATATGGATCGCGCGGCGGCGTTCTACGATCCTGTGATGGCAACGCTGGGCTTGAGACGGCGCAAGGAACGCGACGGCGCGATCGGCTATGGACCGGACGATGTTCTCCCACCGATCTTCTGGATCTTGCGCGCGGACGAAGCGCGGGCCGGAATTGGATTGCATGTGAGCTTTCGCGCCAAGGATCGCGCGCAGGTTCACGCGTTTTACGACACCGGACTGGCACACGGCGGACGCGACGCAGGCGCACCGGGTCCGCGGCCGCACTATACAGCGGGCTTCTATGGTGCGTTCCTGTTCGATCTCGACGGCTACAAGATCGAGGCCGTGGTGCGCGAGGCTCTTTGAGCCTATCCGTGAAGATGCTCTGAAAAGACTTTCTTCAATTCGGTCTTCAGGATCTTGCCGTTTGCGTTGCGCGGCAATGTTTCGGGCCAGAAGACGATCTTCACAGGCACCTTGAACGCGGCGAGTTTGCCGGCGACGAACTGGCGGAGTTCTTCTTCGCTGGCGTGCATGCCGGGCTTCAGATGCACGACGGCGCCCGGTTCTTCGCCGAGCGTCTTGTGCGG
>CAZTCU010000125.1:0-7615 GCA_964612235.1 uncultured Rhizobium sp. | reverse complement strand
CGGCGATCATATCCCCGGCGGTCCGCCCGGAACCCCCGATGAAGACGGCGACCGGTTTGTCGAGATCTGGAATCTGGTCTTCATGCAGTTCGACCAGCAGGCGGGCGGCCAACGCACCAACCTGCCGCGTCCCTCCATCGACACCGGGATGGGCCTGGAGCGCGTCTCCGCCGTGTTGCAGGGCGTGCACGACAATTACGACATCGACCTCTTCCGCCACCTGATCGCGGCATCGGTCGAAGCAAGCGGCGCGAAGGCCGAAGGCGAAGCCAGGTTCAGCCACCGCGTGATCGCCGATCATCTGCGTTCGACCTCGTTCCTCATCGCCGACGGCGTGCTGCCGTCGAACGAAGGCCGCGGCTATGTGCTTCGCCGCATCATGCGTCGCGCCATGCGCCACGCCCATCTGATCGGCAGCCGCGATCCGCTGATGTATCGCCTGGTGCCCGCGCTCGTCGCCGAAATGGGCACGGCGTATCCGGAACTGGTGCGCGCGCAGGCGCTGATCACCGAAACGCTGAAGCTCGAAGAAACCCGCTTCCGCGAGACGCTGGTTCGCGGCCTCAAGCTGCTCGACGAAGCGACCGACAGCATGAGCAAGGGCGCCACGCTGAAAGGCGACGTCGCGTTCAAGCTCTACGACACTTATGGCTTCCCGCTCGACCTCACCGAAGACGCCTTGCGCGCACGCGGCATCGCGGTCGACACCGACGGCTTCAAGGCCGCGATGCAGAAACAGCGCGAAGACGCCCGCAAGGCGTGGAGCGGTTCGGGCGAAGCGGCCACCGATACGCTGTGGTTCGCGCTGCGCGACGAAGTGGGCGCCACCGAATTCCTCGGCTACGACAGCGAAACCGCGGAAGGCAATATCGTCGCCATCGTGAAGGACGGCGCGCGCGTGACGGCGCTTCAAGCGGGCGAGACTGGTTATATCCTCACCAACCAGACGCCGTTCTACGCCGAATCCGGCGGCCAGATCGGCGACCAGGGCGCGATGTCCACCAAATCCGCGCAGGCCACCGTCACCGACACCGAAAAGAAACTCGGCGCATTGCACGCCCATCTCGTGAAGGTGGAGACCGGCGAATTCAAGATCGGCTGCTCCGTCGATCTGAAAGTCGACGGCGAACGGCGCAGGGCCACGCGCGCCAACCATTCCGCGACGCATTTGCTGCACGCTGCTCTCAAGCGCATTCTGGGCGCCCATGTTTCGCAAAAGGGCTCGATGGTCGGGCCTGACCGCCTGCGTTTCGATTTCAGCCATCCCAAGGCGGTGAGCCATGACGAGCTGATGCAGATCGAACGCAACGTCAACACGATCATCCGCCAGAATTCCGATGTCTCCACGCGCCTGATGCCGACGGACCAGGCGATCAAGGCTGGCGCCGAAGCGCTGTTCGGCGAGAAATACGGCGACGAAGTGCGCGTGCTCAGTATGGGCGACGACACCGACGCGGCGAAACCTTATTCCGTCGAACTCTGCGGCGGCACCCATGTCCGCCGTCTGGGCGACATCGGCATCTTCACGATCCTGTCGGAAAGCGCGGTCGCCTCCGGCGTGCGCCGCATCGAGGCGCTGACGAGCGAAGGCGCGCGCCTCTATCTCGCGGGGCAGGCCGAACTCGCGCGCGAAGCCGCGGGCGCGCTGAAAACCTCTCCGGCGGAATTGCCGCAGCGTGTGGCGCAACTCGCAGAAGAACGCCGCAAGCTCGAACGCGAATTGAACGACGCCAAGCGCGCGCTGGCGCTCGCAGGGCCAGCACGTTCCGACGAAGGCGATGCGGCAAAAGAAATCAACGGTGTCAAAACCGTGTTGCGCAGCGTCGAAGGGGTGTCCGCGAAAGACCTCAAAGGTCTCGCCGACGACGCCAAGGCCAAACTCGGTTCCGGCGTCGTGGCGTTTGTCGCGGTGGCGGACGGCAAGGCGTCGCTGGTCGTCGGCGTCACCGACGATCTCAAAGACAGGATCAACGCGGTCGATCTGGTGAAGGTCGGCGCCGAACAACTCGGCGGCAAAGGCGGCGGCGGACGTCCCGACATGGCGCAGGCCGGCGGCCCCGATGGCACGAAAGCAAACGAGGCTCTCGCCGCCATCGAACAGCGCCTGGCGGCGCTTGCGCCCGCCTGACATCCGCAAATGCGCGCGCGGGATCAGCCAAGTTTCAGATGTCGCACCTATCTGGTTCTCGAAGGCGGCGTTACGGCCGGTCCGCTCAGCGTCGCGGTGCGAGTGTTCCTCGTCGCTCTGATCGTGGCCAACGTCAGCGCGTATGTTTTGCAGAGCGTGTCTTGGGTCAGAGCCGGCTACCTGGCTGACCTGACGCTGTTTGAAATCTTTTCCATCGCAGTGTTCGCAACCGAATATCTGCTGCGGATTTGGACGGCGCCCGAAGATCCGGTGAACGCGGCAGGCGGCCCGATCCTTGGCAGGCTGCGTTACGCGCTTCAGCCGATGATGATCGTCGATTTGCTGGCGTTTGCGCCGTCGCTGCTGGCGCTCATCGTCCCGTTCGTCGATCTTCGCATCCTCCTGCTTGCCCGATTGCTGCGTCTGTTAAAAATAGCGCGCTATTCACCGGCGCTCACCACGCTTGCGGATGTGCTCAAGCAGGAACGCCGGGCGCTCTTCGGCACCTTCCTTCTTCTTGTTTGCGCCATGGTGTTCGCAGCGTCGGCGATGCATGCGGTCGAAGGAAGCGTTCAGCCGCACAAATTCGGCACCATTCCCGACTCCATGTGGTGGGCGATCGCGACACTGACAACGGTCGGTTACGGGGACGTTGTGCCTGTCACTGCGCTGGGAAGGGCGATTGCCGCGGTCACAATGATGATCGGGCTCGGCATCTTCGCGCTTCCTGTCGGCATTGTCGCCACAGGTTTCGTCAACATGATCCATCGGCGCGATTTCGTGGTCACGTTTGGAATGTTGGCGCGCGTACCGCTGTTCCGCGGGTTCGATGCGCAGCTCCTGAGCGAGATCATGGCGATGCTGCGCGCCGAATCCGTTTCGGCCGGGGGCATCGTTTCCGCGCGAGGCGACCGGGCGGCGACCATGTATTTCGTCGTCACCGGAACGGTCGAGGTGCGCCTGCACAACCGCAAGATCAATTTCCGCAGCGGCGATTTCTTCGGCGAAGTCGTGCTTCTGCAAAAGACAATGCGCGCGGCCACCATCGTGGCCGTCGATCCCTGCCGTTTGCTGACGCTATCGGCCGACGATTTCGAGCGGCTGATGCAGCGTCATCCCGAACTGCAAACGCGCCTGCCGGCACTGGCTGCCGAATATGTCGAGCAACTCGCGGAGGAAGGCGGCATCCTCGAAGAGGAAATCGCTGCGGCGAGGGAAGTAAGGATGCGCAGCACGACCTGACGCATCCTTCCCACGTCTGCTCTTTAGGTCACACAGAACAAACAGATCTTGTTTCCGGTGGGATCGCGCAGATACGCCGCGTAAAATCCCTTTTCCGCATCCGGCGGACGGAAACCGGGCGGGCCTTCATCCGTGCCGCCGTTCTTCATGCCCGCGTCATAGGCCGCTTTCACCGCTGCGTTCGACGGTGCGGCGTAGGCGATCATGATGCCGTTGCCCGCATGTACAGGCTTACCGTTGGCAGCTTGAGAGGTGACGGCGGAATGGCAATCCATGAAGGTCTTGCCGCCGCCCTTCTTGCCATAGCCGATCCAGCCGCCGTCGGCCAATTTGCGTTCGTCGCCCAGCTCGCCGAACACGGCATCGTAAAACTTTCCCGACGCCTCGCCGTCCAAGGCGCCGATGGTTACGTAACCGATCATCGAAATGCTCCCTCTATATGGATTTGCATAGTAGCTCCTCATCCGAACAAAACAAGAACGTTTATGCCGGAACGGTATTGCGGATTCCGCATGGCGCGCGATGCTCCGCCCGACTTTGGGGCAGAGGGCACCATGCGCAAACTTCTTGTCGGTCTTGTGATCCTGATCGCGCTTGTCATCGGCGCTGTGTGGCTGTTCAGCGAGCCCGACATTCCGCGCGGCGACCTGGAAGCGAAATACGCGAAAGCCCCCTCGCAATTCATCATGCTGCCGGACGGGGCACGCGCCCATGTTCGCGACCAGGGGCCGAAGACCGCGCCCGTGCTCGTTCTTGTCCACGGCTCCAACGCGTCGCTCTTCACCTGGGTGCCGTGGGTGAACCGGCTCGACAAGGATTTCCGCGTCGTGACGTTGGACATGCCGGGGCATGGACTGACCGGCGCAGTGCCGAACGGGGATTACTCGCAGGAAGGCATGGTGAAATTCACCCTTGAAGTCGCCGACAAGCTGCATCTGGCGAAATTCGCCATCGGCGGCAATTCGATGGGTGGCGGCGTCGCCGCGCGCTTCGCGGAGGAGCATGCCGACCGCCTGACACACCTGATCCTCGTCGACGCGGGCGGCATGCAGACGGCGTTCGGCGACAAGGTTCCGCTCGCCTTCCGCATCGCGCGCATGCCCGTGATCAACCGGATGATGCTCTACGTCACGCCGCGTTCCATAGTGACGGAAGGCCTGAACGACGCCATCGTCCATAAGGAGATCATCGACGATCGCATGATCGATCTCTATTGGGATTTCGCGCGCATGGAAGGCACACGCGCCGCTACGCTCAAACGCTTCTCGCTGCCCTGGACCAACGATGTCGAGAACGACATCGGCAAGATCAAGACGCCGACACTGATCCTGTGGGGCGAAGAGGATCATCTGATCCCGGTCGAAGCCGCCCACAAATTCAACAGCGCCATCGCGGGCTCGAAGCTGATCGTCTATCCCGCGACGGGCCACATTCCGATGGAAGAAGTGCCCGACGAATCCGCAAATGCGGTGCGGGCGTTCCTGAACGGAACCTGAATGGAAACGCCTACGGAAATTTGATCGCCTGCCGCATATCGCGCCCTCGCCTCCTCGCGAGCGATGGCCTATGGGAAGGCGAATGACCGACACCGCACAGCGCGATTCCGGCAACACCCGTATCGTCCTGCTTGCCGTTCTGGCAGCGGGATTCCTGTTCCGCTTTCTGCCGCTTCTGTTCTGGCATTCCATCGCGCAGGCCGACGAGATCTTCCAGGCCGTCGAACAGGGCCACCGTCTCGCCTATGGCTATGGCCTCGTGCCGTGGGAATTCGATTATGCCGCGCGCTCATGGCTTCTTGCCTATCTGTCGGCTGGCGCGATGCGGCTGTCCGACCTCTTCGGCGGCGGCCCGCAGATATATCTGCCGCTGATCGCGGCTTTTCTGTCGGCGCTGGGCGCGGTGACGACGCTCTGCACGTTCCTCTGGGCGCGGCGCTTCATGGGAACGGCCGCCGGCATCGCGGCCGCGCTCGTCTCGGCAAGCTGGGTCGACAACATGTTCTTCGGCGGACGCACGCTCACCGAAGCGGTTGCCGGAAATCTCTTCGTCATCGCGATCTATCTGGCGGAACCCGGCTATCGCGTGGAGCATCGCGGGCGGCTGTTCGCCGCCGGGCTTTTTGCGGGCGCGGCCCTCGTGTTGCGTATCCATCTTGCGCCCGCGATTGCGCTTCTGTGGCTGTGGCGCGGCTTCGATACGCGGCGCTTCGTTTTCCTGAGCCTCGGCGCCTTGCTGATCGTCGCCTGCGACGGCGCGTTCGACGCGCTGACATGGAATTATCCGTTCGAGCCGATCTGGCTGAACATCAAGTTCAACCTGTTCCAGCACGGCAGCGAGAATTTCGGCACCGATCCCTGGTGGGAATATTTCTATTGGATGGGCGCCAATTGGGGCGGCACCATCGCGATCTTCCTGCCGCTCGCCTTCCTTGGCGGCCGCCGGGTGCCCTTTGTGCTGGTGTCGGCGTTCCTCATCGTGTTCGTGCATTCCTTCATCGGACACAAAGAATACAGGTTCGTCTATCCCGCGGTTCTTCTGTTCAGCATCGCCGCCGGTATCGGCGCGGTCGACGCCGCGCGCATCCTCACCCACGGCTGGCGCGACGGCGCGCGCAACCCCGCGCGCGCCTCGATCGTCGCCGTCTGCGCGATCTGGTGGGGGTTGCTCGTCTTCGTGAACCTGATCGGCCGCGACTACGAAAAACATTGGGACCGCGCGCACAATAGCGCCGAGGCCGCCTTGTATGTTTCGGGAATGCACGATGTTTGCGGCATCGGTCTCAACCGCGTCGGCAATTACGAGACCGGCGGCTACGCCTATTTCCACAAACGTGTGCCGCTCTATTGGGAAAACGAACGGTCGTGGAAGGTGATGGAGAAATCGGCCGCCTTCAACGTGATGCTCTACTCCGGGAAGGATGCCAGTCCGCGCGCGCTTCTCGCGACGAACACGCCCTATCGCAAGATCGCCTGCTTCAAGGATGTTTGCGTGATGCGCCGCCCCGGCGGCTGCACGGAACTGCCGATGCGGAAACGTCCGCAGGTCGGCGAAATCAGCGCCGACGCAACCAAGGGGTATCCCTATGTCGCGGGCGTCGACTAACCCGTCTTCACCGACATTTCGAGACCGCCGTCGAACGGCAGCGTCATGGTCGAGAAACCGTTCGCGGGATCGTTGATGTAGGCGAAATACTCGCCATAGGCGATGCGATAGGTGTCGGTGTTGTCGGCGACGACCACGGCGCCCTTGCGAAGATGCGGTCCCACCAGCTCGATGGCGGGGCGCGCCAGCGGCGTCCAGATATCCATCAGCAGGAAATCGACCGGCCCTTCGATCCGTTTCAACGTCTCGCGCAGATCGCCTTCGCGCAGATCGACGACTTCCGAAAGCCCGGCTTGCGCGAAATGCGCCCGCGCGATGGCCGCTTTGGCGGGCTCGTATTCGGTGGCGATCACCGTGCCGCCGCCATTGTCGCGAATGGCCGCCGCCAGATAGAGCGTCGAGACACCAAACGACGTGCCGCATTCCACGATGCGTTTGGCGTTCAGCGCGCGGCAGAGCGAATAGCAGAACCGGGCCTTGATCGGTTCCAGCGCCACCATCTTGTCGGCCCAGAACGCGCGGCCCTTTGCGACGTCGGCGTCCGTGCCGGAAACGCTGCGAAAACCATGGTCCTGAACGAAAGCCATCAGTGCGGGCGTCTGCGCCTCGCTCTGCATGTGCAGGCGTTCGAGCAAATTTTTCAACGCAGGGTCGGTATCGAGGGAATTCATTGCACGCCCCTGTATTGAAAATCTTCCGGCAAGGGAACATCGCCTGCCCGTATGGCTGCGCACATTTCGGGATAGAGGCGCGGCATTTCCATCGCCAGAAATTTCGCAGGCACATCATGAAATATGCCGTGCACCTTGTCATAGCTCATGAATGTTTTTCCGTCGCGGTCGTAAGCTTGCAGCAAAGCGTCGGATTTTCCGTCGAACTCCAGCGGTGCCACGCCCAGCTTCTCGCACAACGAGGAATTGAAGGTCGGGCTCACCTTCAGCCATCGCCCGTCGACACGCACCTCGTTGTAGCCGTGCCAGGCATAGAGATTCGATCCCATTTTCGCCTTCGACCGTTCCGTCGCGATGTGATTGGTCACATCCGCAAAGCAAAGCCGCGCAGCAATACCTTCTGCCCGGCATAGTGCGGCGAACAGCGAAGCCTTGGCGCCGCAATAGCCATATCCCGTTTCCAGCACATGAC
>CAZTCU010000124.1:0-7708 GCA_964612235.1 uncultured Rhizobium sp. | reverse complement strand
CCATCGTCTGGTCGGTGAAATCGAGTTTCGGCGTCCAGTTGACGTTGAAGCGGCCGGTGACTTCCTGCCATTCCTGGTCGACGGTGCCCCTGATCGGATAGCCCTCGCCGATAACCAGCGTCCAGCTTGGGATCAAGTCGAAGCTCTTCTTGTCGTCGGTGAAACGGATGCCGCCGGTCAGTTTCACATCGGGCGTGACTTGATAATAGACTTCGCCAAACAGCGCCCAAGACGTCAGGCGATAAGGGTTCTGGCTGCGGAAATAGTTATGGCCGTTGCCGTCGATCTGTTCGAGCGTATTGGGATCGATATAGGCGCAGCCCAATCCGAGGAATCCGGACTGAAGCAATTCATCGGTGCCGGGCTGTGGTCCGCAGGCATTGGCGAAGGAGGCGTCAAACGGGATATGTGTCGCATCTGCGGGCGCCGTGCCGCCGCCGAACAGGGTGTTGAAATGTTCGGTCGCCAATGAAATGGCATTAGACATGACAAGGTAATCTTCGAGCGTCTTGTAATTCAGATAATTTCCGCCGCCGACGAAGTTGAGCGGCCCCTCGAAGTTCGAAGTCAGGCGCACTTCCTGATAGAATTGATGGGCGTGTTCGCGCGACACGTCCTGTCCGACGAGGCGGCTGGTGCAGCCCAGTTGCGGATCGCAATATTCGTGATCCTGCCCGACCAGCGTATTGCCACCCGGATCCTGGAACAGATTGGGCGCGGTGTTGAACCGGTTGTAGTCTTCGGTCGAATAGAGGTGATCCTGGTTGTAGGCGGTTTGCGAGGTCAGCGTCAGTTCGGGCGTGACGTTGACGTCGATGTTCAGTTCATACGTATCGTTCTTCGCCGTGTAGTGCGGATCGACGAGCGAGCTTGTGACGCGCAGATCCTGCGATTGCGTCAACCCCGCATAGGGATCGGAGTTCGGCGCGAGATATTGGCTGAACGCATACAATGCGGCGATGAACGGAACGGCGCTGGCATTGGGCGTCTCGAATGCCGTCGGCGCATAGAGCGACGTCATGCGGCAACCCTGTTCCAGCCATACCGAGCCGAAATTGTTGAAATCCGGCGTCTGCGGGCCGGCGGGACCATCGACCACGGCGGGCGCGGTATCCTTTTGGCATAGCTGCTTGGTGGAACGTTCGCGGTCGTCGTTTTCCTGGAAATGTTCCCAGACGAAGTTGGCGGTCACGCGATCGATGGGTTTCACCTGCAGCGAAACACGGCCAGACCACAGATTGCGGCCGTCGATGGCGCGGCCGTTCTGCTCGTTGATGGCGTAGCCATCGCGCTTGGTCCATTCGCCTGCGACGCGCAGACCGATCTTGTCATCGAGGACTGGAATGTTGACCATACCTTCGAGGCGGCGGTTGTTGTAATTGCCGACGTCGATGGAGCCCATCGCCTCGTAATGGTCGGTGGGCTTGGCGGAGATCAGATTCACCACGCCGGAAGTCGCGTTGCGGCCGTAGAGCGTGCCTTGCGGACCGCGCAACACTTCCACCTGCGAAACGTCGAAGAATTCCTGTTCGAAGAAATGATTGCGCAGGAAGGGAATGTCGTTGAACGACACGGCGACGGCGGGATCGGTGCTGACCGAAATGGCCTGCGTGCCGATGCCGCGGATCTGGATGTTGTAGCCGGTGAAATTGGTTTTCGAGAACGTCAGGTTCGGCACGTTCTTCACGAGGTCGGGGCCGCCGGCCGTTTGTGTGGCGGTGAGTTGTTCCTGGCTGAAGGCCGAGATCGCGATCGGAACGCTCTGCACGTCCGCGCCGCCAAGTTTCGATGAGGTGACCGTGACGGTTTCCACAGATGCGCCTCGCGTGCTCATTTGCGCGAGCTGGATGGGATATTGCGGTTCCGGCTGGATTTCGGTGTGGGTGATGACGACGGCCTCGCCTTCGTGCTGGGCCACGAAACCCGTGCCCGCAAGCACGCGCGACAGCGCATCGTCTGCGGAAAGCGATCCCTTGGCGCCGCGCGTGCGCGTGTCCTTCATCGTCTCGCCAAGGAACAGGACCTGCACCCCCGTTTGCACGGAATAGGCGTGCAAGGCGGTTTTCAGATCGCCGGAAGGAATATCCACGGTTGTGGCGCAAGCCGCACTTGCCAAGCCGGCGGCGCAGACCGTGCCGAGAAGCACCCGTTTTGTTGCGTTCGTCATATTCGGTATCCCCCCAAATGGAGTGCCTCTTGCGAGGCCCAGAGATGAATCCTCAACTCAGCGCATGATCACCATGTCGGAACCGCGGACCTCTATCCGCAGGCCAAGAAGATCCTTCGCCGCGCGCGCGAACAGCCCGACATTGTTCGAACGGAACGTGCCGTCGATCGTGAGCGAGGCGACTTCGGGATCTTCGATGATGAGCTTGCCTTCGTTGTAACGATTGAATTCGCGCGCGGCGTCGGCGAGCGTCGTGTGGTCGAAGATCAGCACGCCATGACGCCAGCCGAGTTCGTCGGCGAGCTTCTTCGGCGTCTTCGTCTTCACCACGATCTGCTTGTCGTTGGCGACGACCACTTCGCCCTTGATCAGTTCGACGGGCGCAAACGTGTGCGCTTCGTCGGCGGCTTCGAGGCGCACGCGGCCCTGGCTGACGGCGATCTCCACCTGCTCGTGACCGCGGCGCACCAGGAACTTGGTGCCGAGATCGGTGATGCGGCGCTTGCCGGCCGTGACCACGAAGGGGCGCGATTCATCGTGCGCCACCTGGAAATAGGCCTCTCCGCGATCGAGCCAGACATAACGCTGACGCCGGCTTATGGAGACGCGCAATTTGCTGTTGGTGTTGAGTTCGATGACGGTGCCGTCGGCGAGCTTGATGCTTTTCGTGGCGCCGACGGCGGTCGCGTAAGTCTTCTCGAACGGCGCGGGCTCTTCATAGCGCAGCGCGAACGCACCGATCGCGCCTATCACGACCAGCGCGGCGGCGGTGCGGAAAAAAATGGGGCGCCAGCGGCCCCTGGGCGCTTCCTCCACCGTGCCGAAGCGCGGATGGCGAAGCGCGGTCAGACGTTCGGTGCCTTCGAAGCCGGTTTCCAGACGCCAGAAGGCAACGCTGTGGGCCATCGACTCTTCGAGCCAGGCGTCGAGTTTCTTCTGGTCCTCGTCGGTCCAATTCCAGAAACGGCGGCGCTGGAACCAGTCGGCGGCCTGCGCCTCGATTTCGCGCGCATCGCCCAGCGGCATGGTGTTTTCGCCCGCATTGCTCATGGCTTGCTCCGCCGATCAGCGAGTGGGGCGAAGAACGCATCGACAAGGGCGCGCACGCCATTGGCGAGATGGATCGACACCGTGCTTTCGGTGATGCCCATGCGCTCGGCGATTTCGCGGCCCGAAAGGCCTTCGATGCGGCCCAGGATGACGGCTTCGCGGCAGCGATCCGGCAAACGATCGAGTGCGGATTGCAGGCGGCGCAATTCATCGCGCGCGATCACCGTGCGGTCCGGGCCCGGCGCATCCATGGCCACGCCCAGCGCATCGACATCGGCCACCGCTTCAATGGGCACGACGTGCTCGCGGCGCACGCGATTGATCAGGATGTTGCGCGCGGTGCGGAAGACGAAAGCCTTGGTGTTGTCGGGGCGCGCCTGGCGGGCGGCTTCGCACACCCGCACATAGACTTCCTGCCGGAGGTCGGCGATGTCGGACTGGTTGCGCCAATTGTGCTGCAGGAACTGCATGAGCGCCGCCTCCAGCGGCAACACCTCCTGCGCGAACCACAGCTTCAGCTCAGACGCGTTCATCGGCTCGCCCAACAGGCGTGCGCCCGATTCCCCACGTTGGTCTTCCGATCGCCCGGTCATCCCTCTTCAGCCTTGAGGGTTCGCACAAGAATTACGCCTGTGAAGACAAACAGGGAGGGGCAAACTTTGAGTGGTGGGGGCAAAAATCTTTGCGGGCCGTTGTGCGGCGCAGCGAAAGCAAGGAAATTGCCGAAAAAAGGAAAAGGCGGCGGATCGCTCCGCCGCCTTTTTGGGCAGGAAATTGGGGCTTCCTCTCTAGCCGCCCAACCCGATGGCGACCGACGCGAAGGGGCCATAGAAAGCGCGTGTCTCTTTGCTGGAGGTTGAAAGACCTCCGTCGATGGCGCCGAAAAAGAAGTCGCCCCGGTAGCCGAAACTCACTTTGCCGTTGGGCAATCGCCAGGAAAGGCCGGCAAAACCGCCCAGATTGGGAACGGCGACCGTGCGGTTACGCACTGGCGCGCTGGTCAGGTGTGACAGGACCGTGTTGGCGCCGGCGCCATAGTAGCGGGCATCCTGCGTGTGCAGAGCTATCCCCGCTTTTTGCTTGCCGAACAGAACGCTCGCATTTGCGCCCCAATCGAAAGAGAACCCATCTTCCAGCGAACCGGCAAGCGGTGTTGCGCCGTCCCAGGAAACGGCAGGACCAAAACCCGCGTAACTGCGCGCCATAAGCGCATCGGCTTTGTGAACGACTTTTCCGGTGCTGTATTTCGCCGGCGCGGTGGAGAACGCGGTCAGCGAGGCTTCGGCACGTTCGTTCAATTGGGCCATGCGCACACCGAAGTGGATTGTCGACCTGCCGTCGGAGGACGAGCCCAGGCCCACATCCCTGCCCACATTGAAATCAACGATAGCGTGCGTGGAGCGGGATTTCGCCGTCGCATTCAGGAAGGCATAAGTGGTAAGCGAGTATTTGCCGTAGCTGCTCTTCGTTTTGTACGTCTGATCGTGAAAATGCTTGGGGCCCCGCTGGGCGCGGCCGTAACGCACCGATGCGTCGAATATCCAGTCCGAGCCATGAGGACGAACCTCAATCGCAGCATTGGCGTCGTATCCGATAGCCGGCGTCTTTCCGAACGGCTCCGGTGACGGATTCGAAATCGGATCGGTCAGATTGGGTGGAACCCATTCCACCGAATCTCGATTGATCTGGTCGAACGCGCCGCCCAATTCGATCCACACGGTAGGGCGCGCGTCGTCCCGCGCCTGTGCTTCACCAGCGAATGCCAGTGCCGCAGCGGATGACACCGATAGCAGAAGCCGATAGCGGAGATTTCTGCGTTGGTTGCTTTGAATAATCTCGGTCATCGTTTCCCCCTCACCAGTTCTTCGTTACGCGGATACCGATCAGGCGGGGATCGGTGACGAACACGTTGGTTGTCAGCGCGGTATCATCGGAATTCAGGAAGGCGCCCGTGATCGCAGTGGTGTTGAAAAGGTTTTTGGCATAGGCCATCGCCTGCCAGCCGTCCTGGTTTGTCAGGATGAACGTCAGGTTGACGTTGGTGTAGCCGCGCAAGCGATCATACGGCTTGTCGTTGAAGACGCGTGCCCAGGAATAATCCTGCCAATAATAGTCGGCGCGAACCGTGCCCACCCAGTCGGTTGTGAACGGCATGGAATACTGAGCGCCAACCGAAACGGTAAGCGGCGGCGCATTGGGCAGTTGGTTGCCGGACAGATCCTTATCGAAACCTTCGCCGTTGTTGGGTGCAGTATTGGGATCGAATCCGCTCGGAGGAAATGCGCTGATTCCCGGAAGTCCGGTATTGGTTTCCTGCACGATCGGATCGAGATGTTGAGCGTAGGCCGCCTGACATGCGTTGCCCCAGAACACGGACGAAAGGTACTGGCCGCCGTTCCAATAAGGCCCGAACGGTTCAGGATTAAGGTTCGCAGCCTCCACCAATTCGGCCACGACGTATTGCGGCAGAATGCAGTTCGATGTCGCGAAGATGGTCGGCTTGACGACAAGCCAATCGGCATGACCCGCCGTGCGATCCATGAGGTCGATGGCTTTCGATCCGTCGGCGAGTTTCGAATCTTCCCAGCCGCCCGAGAAGTTGAACCGCAAACCGGGAACAGGTTCGTAAGTTCCTTCGATTTCCGCGCCTTTGACAGTGGCGTCGAAATTCAGATTGACGGATGTTCGGTCGACGATCTGCGAAATCTGATAGCCTTTGTAATCGTAATAAAACAGATTGCCGTTGAGCGTCAGCGAGCCAGCCAGCAGCGTGTTCTTGGTTCCCAATTCGAATGCGTTGATGAATTCCGGTGCGAAAGCAATTGGGTGTGTCGAGGATTTGGGTGCATCCACATCCTGTGCTTCTGTGAACACGTTCGGCGGTGGCGGGTTGGCGCCGCCTGCCTTATAGCCACGCGAATACGAGCCATAGACAAGCGTCTGGTCGGTGAAATCGAGCTTGGGCGTCCAGTTGATAACAGCGCGGCCGGTGACCTCCCGCCATTCCTGATTCACGACGCCGGAGACCGGATAACCCCAACCGTTGTTGAGAACTTCGCTGGGAATATCCACGAAATGCTTCTGATCGTCGGTCCAGCGCAAGCCACCAGTGAATTTCAGTTCGTTCGTGAGTTGATAATACGCTTCGCCAAAGCCGGCATAGGAGCTCAGTGTGTAGGGATTGATGCTTCTGAAATAATTGTGTCCTTGCCCATCAAATCCCGGAGTCAGAGGTGTGGGATCTATGTACGGACAGTTGAACACACCGGCGGTCGAACCGATCGGGGACAATATCTGCGATTGCGGCCCTCCCTGGCAGGTCGCATTCGCAGTGGCTGAAAGACCATTATACCGCCCCACCATCGTGATAAGGTTGAGAAACACATAGTAGTCTTCAAGCGTTTCGTAGTGCAGGTAGTTTCCGCCGGCACTGAAATTGAACGGCCCGCTGAAATTCGAGGTCAATCTCACTTCCTGGCTGATCTGCCAGGAATGTTCCTGGCTCAAATCCTCCCCGACGAGGCGATCGGAACATCCCAATTGCGGATCGCACAACAATCCGCCCGGCGTGTACATATAGCCGAGGCTACCATCGAACCAACCATCGACATTCGGCTGATCGGCCGAAGTGAAAAACAATCCGGGGTTTGAATTAAAGCGGTTGAAATCTTCTGTCGAGGAAAGGAAATCGTGGTTGTAGCCGGTCTGCCATGTCAATTTCAGCGTGGGCGCAATATCGTAATCCGCCACGAACTCCACAATATCGTTTTTCGCCTTGTAAGCCGGTGTCAGCGCGGAATCGATCACGCGCAGATTCATGGATTGCGTCGTGCCGACATAAGGGTTCTGTCCCTGGATAAGGCCGATGGCCTGTGCCGCGTAGACGATCGGCAATGCAGCACCATTGGGCACCTGATAGGATTGCGGAGAATAGAGCGAAGCAGGCAGACAACCCTGGCTTAACGCGCCTCTGGCGCCACCGCCCAATGGAAGATCGGTGACGTAGTCGCCGGCAGTGATGTGGTGTGTAACGCCATCGCCGCCGGTTGCATCGAACGACTGATTGAAAGGTCCGACCCGGTCGGGGCCGGGATCGTTGTTGCAGAGTTGTTTTGTCGAACGCTCGCGGTCGTCATCTTCCGAGAAGTGCTCCCAGATCAGATAAGCCTGGAGTTTCTCGACCGGCTTCATGCCCAGCGTGACGCGGCCCGACCACAGATCGCGGCCGTCGACGCGATCGCCTGTCTCTTCGTTGAAGGTGTAACCCTGACGCTTGGTCCACTCGCCTGCAACGCGCAGGGCCAGCCGGTCGTCGGTGATCGGCAAATTGACCATGGCTTCGAAGCGGCGCGATTTGTAGCTGCCGATGTCGCCGGAAACCATCGCTTCGAATTGATCGCTCGGCCTGGCCGAAACCAGATTCACGACACCCGCGGTGGCATTGCGCCCGTAAAGCGTACCCTGGGGCCCGCGGAGGACTTCGACCTGGCT
>CAZTCU010000123.1:0-7748 GCA_964612235.1 uncultured Rhizobium sp. | reverse complement strand
CCATTCCGGCACGCCCTCTTCGGCAACGGGTTTCAGGTCGGAGGGCACGCCTGCTTTGCGGAAATATTTCTGGGCCAGCACGTCGCACGCCACCTGGCTCCAGCTTTCGGGAACCTCGATGTCGGTCTGCTGGAAAACCACCGATCCGTCCGGGTTTCGGATCTCGCTGGAGGCGTTGCGGAACGCGATGCCCTGATAGGGAGAGGAGTTTTCGACGGTGAATTGACGCCGGATACGCATGGCATAGCCCCCAAGAAGCTGAAATTTTGGCCCATCCCGCCGCGTCCTGAACCCTTTCAGGCAAAGCTATCCCGTCCCCCGGAACCGCGTGGAGGGCGGCTCTGCTTGGGGCTAGGGCTAGTTGGCTTCGCCAGATTTTGGGCCGCTGGAAGCGACGGACGCAAAGTATGGCCACGGTCCTTTTCTGGACGCAAGGGCTAAGTAGTTAACCAAATCTTACCCCCAAGATGTGGTGTTTCTGTGAACGTGCGGAAATGGCTCTAGAAAGCGGCAGTCAAGCGGGTGAGGGGGCGTTAAGAAAATTTTTTTTGGCCGCTGCCTGTGCACAAATCCGGTCCCGCACAATCCCGCCGGATGCGCTGTTCGGCGGCAGCCGGAACCGCTTTGCGGACGCGCTTTAGCACTCCTATAGTCGCCGGCGAATCCGTATCCGTCTGGGCCGCATGTCCTTGCTTCGCATGATCTTCGTCTGGTGGCGCGGCGCCACGCTCGGCACGCTTCTGACAACGTGGCTGTACGGAAAGTATGTGGGCACCGATCAATACGGCAACCGCTACTACCAGACGACCGACGGCAAGCGCCGCTGGGTGCTCTACAACGGCACCGTGGAAGCAAGCCGCGTGCCGCCCGATTGGCACGGCTGGCTGCATCATACGTTCAAGGAGCCGCCGACGATCGCCCCATTTAAGGCGAAGTCCTGGGAGAAACAGCATCTGCCGAATCTGACGGGCACGTCCGATGCGTATCGCCCGGAAGGCAGTTTGGCGAAAAGCGGACGCCGCCCGCATGCGACCGGCGATTACGAAGCCTGGAAACCAGAATAGAGTCATGCAGAACAACACCGTCGAAACGCTGATCGGCGCCGTGGTCGTGGTCGTGGCCGCAGCCTTCCTCTACTTCACCTACACCGCCACGAGTCAGGGCAGTGTTACGGGCTACGAGATCAAGGCCCGCCTCGCCGCCGTCGACGGCGTGAATGTCGGCACCGATGTGCGTTTGCACGGCATCAAGGTGGGATCGGTCAAGGAATTGACGCTCGATCCCAAGAGCTACATGGCGATCGCCACGATGACGGTGCGCAAGGATATTCAGATTCCCGACGACTCGTCGGCCAAGATTACTTCCTCGGGTATTCTGGGAAGCTCCTACATCTCCATCTCGCCCGGCGGCTCCGACACGATGTTGGCCGAGAACGGCGAATTGAATGATACGCAAGGTGCTGTCGACCTGATGGGTCTAGTCGGCCGCTACATCAATAGCGGTTCGGGCTCCTCGCAAGCGAAGCCCAGCACGCCTCCGCAGCAGACAGCCCCGGCTCCGAGCGCCCCGTGAACCGCGTTTCCCTTACGTTGGTACCGGCCACGATCATCGGCCTGACGGCGCTCGCCTTCGCGCAACCGGCGCCTCCATCCGCGCCCGCCAAACCTGCAGCACCGACGCCCGCGCCGAACGCAGCGCCGCCCAAGACCGAACCCACCTTGCCGCCCGAACAGCAGGCGGTGGTGCAGGCCGCGAAATTCGCGCAGGCCAAGCCGGTGGCGCTCGAACTGCGCGGCCTCGACAAGATGACGGGACGCGCCACCGATATCGTGGCGCCCATCGGCAAGCCGGTGACGTTCGCAACCCTCACCATCACCGCGCGCACCTGTTATTCGACACCGCCCACCGAGCCGCCGGAAACCACAGCGTTCCTCGAAATCACCGACCAGCGCCCGGAGGAGAAGCCCAAGAAGGTGTTCTCAGGCTGGATGTTCGCCTCCACGCCGTCGATCAACGGCATGGAGCATCCGCTTTACGACGTCTGGGTGATCCACTGCAGGACCAACGAACCCGGCGTGGTGGCGAGCGTCTCTCCGCTCAAGAAAGACGCCAAACCCGTTTCGCCCGATGCGGGCGCGGACGAGGCGATGCCGGAATTGCCGGAAGGCGCGGGCCAGTAAAACTCCGCTTCATGTGAAATCGCGCGTGCGAGCAGCGTGTGATATTGCGCGCGCGGAATTTCGATGGTGCCGAAGCGCGCCAGATGCGCGGTCAGGAATTGTGTGTCGAGCAGGGCGAAGCCGCCACGCCTGAGACGCGCCACCAGATGCACCAGCGCCACCTTGCTCGCGTCGCGTTCGCGCGTGAACATGCTCTCGCCGAAGAACGCGGCCCCCAGTTTCACGCCATAGAGCCCGCCAACGAGTCTGCCGTCGCGCCAGCATTCGATCGAATGGGCGTGTCCGGCCGCGTGCAGCGCCGTGTAGAGCCGCACGATCTCGTCATTGATCCAGCTTTCGGGACGATCCGGTGTCGGCTCCGCGCAGGCGCGCATCACATCGGCGAACGCCATATCCGCCGTCACCGCAAAGCGATCGCTTTTGACCGTGCGCGCCAGGCGTTTGGGAACATGAAACGCGTCGAGCGGAACAATCCCGCGCATTTCCGGGGACACCCAGAAAAGCTCGGGGTCGCCGCGCCGCTCCGCCATCGGGAAGATCCCTTCGGCATAAGCGCGCAGCAAAATCGCGGGCGTCAAGATCGGCTGGCCGTGCATGGCGGGACGATTTCAGGTCACGGAAAAAGCCGCAAGCGTTGTAAGGGCCGCTTACAGATTTTGCGTGTTAACCTTTGATTAATCCTCGAAATCTTGTTGCGCTTCGAATGGCCTGGCCCTTGCGAGTTTTGGCGCATAACAGAGTTTTCCCAGAGGTGTGTTGTGTACAAGAACCTTGGTTTTGCGTCCGCCGCGCTCGCCCTTTTCGCCCTGACCGCGCCGGCATCTGCTTCGATCATTCCCGATCAGTTCAACAGCGAAAACGGCGGCGTGGGTACGCTGAACTATTCCGGCTTCGCGGATTTCACCGTGACGTCCGGTTCGGTCGATCTGATCGGTGCCGGTTTCTATGACAATTTCCCCGGCAACGGTCTGTATGTCGACATGGCCGGCACGACGGGTCAGTTCGGCGCTTTGACCACCAACATGGTCTATGCGGCGGGCACCTATCATGTGACGCTCGGCCTGGGCGGCACGATCTACAACGGTATCTCCGATGGCGTGTCGCTCGCCTGGGGTACGGGAAGCTGGTCGTCGGGCGATCTCGCCGGGCTCACTTCGCAGACCTTCAATTTCGATATCACGTTGAATTCGGCGTCCGCGATCACGATTGCCGATCTCGGTCATTCCGGAAACGCGAATATCGGCGCGACGTTGTTCGGCCTCACCGTCGAGCGGACGCAAGGCGCCGTTCCCGAACCGCTGACGCTCTCGCTGATGGGCGCGGGCCTTGCGGGCATGGGTGCGTTTCGCCGCCGCCGCGCGCGCTGATTCTTTTTAGCTTCCGTTCTGTGTAACTTCGCGGCATCCCGAAAAGGGGTGCCGCTTTTCTTTTAAGCCGCTAAAATGAGACTTCCGGGGGAAGGATCATTTTATGCTGGATTTTTCGAAACTTCGATTCTCGTACGTCACCGTCGACAACGTGACGCTGCACGTCGCCGAGGCGGGACCGCAGGACGGCCCGCTGGTCATGCTGCTGCACGGCTTTCCTGAATTCTGGTTCGGCTGGCGCGAACAGATATTGCCGCTGGCCGACGCGGGCTTCCATGTCGTGGTGCCTGACCAGCGCGGCTACAATCTGAGCCAGAAGCCCAAGGGCATCGCCGCCTACGATCTCGATTACCTCGCAGCCGATGTGGTGGCGCTGGCGGGCCATTACGGCCACGAGCATTTCTCGCTCGTGGGCCACGATTGGGGTGCTGCCGTCGCGTGGTGGGTGGGGCAGAACTATCCGCAGCGCCTTTCGCGCCTCGTCACGATGAGCGCGGCCCATCCTGCCGTGTGGGTGGACGGTTTCCGCAATGATCCGCGTCAGCGCCGCAAGAGCTATTACGTGCGGCTGTTCCAGATTCCGCTGCTCCCCGAACTTGCGATACGCGCGCGCAACTTCAAGGCGCTTGCCGATGCCGTCACCGACACCGCCGTTCCGGGCACGGTAGGTGAAGCCGAACTCGCCTATTATCGTGAGGCCTGGTCGCAGCCGGGCGCGCTCACCGCGACACTCAACTATTATCGCGGCATCTGGCGCAAGACGTTGTTGCCGCCAAAGGATTATCGCATCCGCGTACCCACCGTGATGGTGTGGGGCATGCGCGACCGCTACGGCGAGGCCGATCTCGCGCGCGCCAGCATCAAGCTCTGCGATCACGGCGAACTGGTGCTGTTCGAAAACGCCACGCATTGGGTCCAGCACGATGAGCTGGAGCGGCTGAACAGGTTGCTGTTAGATTTCCTGCAAAGGCCGGTCGATTAACCCTTACCTCCCCCTATGCGGGGAGGTCGACGCGCGACAGCGCGGCGGGTGGGGACGCGTAACGAAAGCAGCGCCTGCAATCCACCATCGCAAGGCCCCGCCCCGTCGCGTTCCGATGCACGCGCCCGACCTCACCAGAGGGGAGGTGAGAGAGTCAAACCTTCTTCCTTATCGCATCCACGCTCCACGGCCCCGCGCCCGCGGCGACAAGGAACAGGAACACGAAGCAGAACAGAACCGCGGCATCGCCTTCGTTCTGCACCGGGAAGATCGAGCGGCCCATCCGCACATGGTACTGGAAATAGGCGACCGCCATTTCGCCGGAGCAGATGAAGGCGGCGATCCGCGTCCACAATCCGATCGTCACCAGAAAACCGCCGACAAGTTCGATCACACCCGCCGCCAACATCATTGGCGGTAGCGGGTTATCGAACATCGCGACATGGGGAATGTGCAACAGCTTCGCCGTTCCATGTTCGAGGAACAGCGCCCCCGTCATGATCCTCAAAACACTCAGAAATTGCGGATAGAATCTTTCCAGCCCCAACATCACGCGCACCCCAACGGAGAGTCGCCCCAAACCTAACATCGCCGCGCGCGAATCCGAATGACGGTGCATTCACGCAACAATCGCGCACGGAATTTCCGCGGCCTGCGAGCCTGGAACTCCGGTTTTCCCTGATGTTCCCAGTGCTTGCGGGAATTTTCTTACTGACAACGATGAAAATGTCGCACGACGCCCCGCCGAAGGAAGGGTATGGTGACCGTCGCACAACCGATTTGTTTTGTGGGGGAATCATGCGGGCGGGCGCTTTCGGCATTGTGGTTGTGGGCGCGCTCGGCGCAGCAACCGCCCACGCGCAAGCTCCCGACACGCCGCTTTCGGCAGCCGCTGCGGCGCCGATCCAGGCTCCGTTCGAGATCACGCGCGATCACATCGACTACGATATCGATTCCGACGGCACCTATGAGAAGCGCACCGAAGAACGTGTGCGCATCCTGAGCGAGCAGGGGCTTCATCTGCTGCGCCAGTCCGGCGTCGCCTACATGACCGGCTTCCAGGACGCCGACATCGAAGAAGCCTACACGCTGAAACGCGACGGCACGCGCATCGACGTGCCGAGCGACGGTTTCTTCGTCACCTCCGGTCCGGCGACCAAGGGCTTCGCCGATTTCCGCGAGAAGATGGCGGTGTTCCCGAACGTCGAAGTGGGCGACGAGATCGCCATCGTCAAAACCTTCAAGCAGAAGGAACCGTGGTTCAAAGGCGAGTTCTATACCGATGTCGTGTTCGGCTCGCTGGTGCCGACGCATGACGTCGTGATCACGGTGAAAGCGGACGCGACAGAGATTCCGCTCTTTGTCGACATGTCGGGCCTGAAGCAGGGTGAAACCAAATCCGACGGCGACGAACAGACCTGGACGTGGACGTTCAACAACGACGATTCCGTGATCCCCGAACCCGGCAGCGTCGCCGAACGCGACAACGCCGCCCATCTGACGATCAGCTCGTTCAAGAATTTCGCAGGCCTCGCGAAAGCCTATGAAGACGGCGCGCACGACAAGGCCGAGCCCGACGACGAAATCAAGGCGCTGGCCGACCAATTGACCGAAGGCGTCACCGACCGCCGCGAACAGGCGCACCGCCTCTACGACTGGGTGTCGGGGAACATCAAATATCTCGCCATCGTGCTCGGCAAGGGCGGGCTGGTGCCGCATTACGCGACCGACATCCTCCACAGCCGCTATGGCGACTGCAAAGATCATGTGGTGTTGTTGGAAGCGCTGCTCGCCGCGAAAGGCATCACCAGCACGGCCGCGCTCATCAACACGGATTCGAGCTACACACTCGGAACGGTGGCCGCACCCGATCTCTTCGATCACGTCATCACCTACGTTCCCGAATTCGACCTCTATATGGATTCCACCGCGCGCTACGCGCCGTTCGGCGTTCTGCCGGATACCGATGCGGACAAGCCCGTGCTGCAGACCGCCACCGGCATCGTCGGCCGCACGCCGCGCCTGACCGCCGCCAACGAACAGGTCGCGAGCAAAACGTCCATCCAGATCCAGGAAGACGGCAACGCCGAAGGCACCACGCTGGTCACGGCATCCGGCGCATCGGGCATCGCGCTGCGCGCGCTGATGAGTTCGCTCCTGCCGGGCATGGAAGCCAACTACATCCGCGAAACCGTTCCGGGTGCCAGTGACGGCACGCTGGAAAAGGGCGATCCCGCCGCGCTCACCGATCCCTATGTGATGGCCGCGCATTACACGCTGACCAACGCCACGCCGCTGCCCGGCCCGGGCGCGGTGTCGTTCTCCATCGGCGACCACCCGTTCTCGCTGCCGCTGGCGATCTCGGCCTCGCTGCCGTCGCGCAGGAGCGATTACGTCTGCGGCTCGCTGCACCTGGTCGACGAGACGACGATCAATTTCCCGGCCGCGCAGATCATCACCTCGATCCCGAAATCGACCGAAATCTCCGCCGACGAGATGAAGCTGACCGCGGCCTACGAACGTGTCGGCGACAACGGCGTAAAGGCCACGCGCACGCTCGACATCGACCACCCGCACGCCACCTGTTCAGCGGATTACTACAACAAGGTCCGCCCGCAGCTCGTGGCGATGAACGCGATGCTGAACGCGCAAGTCCTCTACGACGTGCGCCCCGAAAAGCCCGCGCCGGTCGCCAAGAAAAAGCCCGCACAGAAGAAAAAGCCGCAAAAACCGGTCCTGCAGGCCCAGGCCGAAACCAAGCCCAAGAATTCGCAGAACTAGGCGTAGGCTAAGCGGCCTTGAATCGCGTCACCTTGAGTGTGCGGCTGCGGTTCCGTGCTTGCCACAGATCATAGGCCGTCTGCAGCCCGAGCCACGTCTCCGGGCTGGAGCCAAAGGCTTTCGACAAGCGCAGCGCCATTTCGACGGAAATCCCGCTCTTTTCATTGAGAAGATCGGAGAGCGCCTGCCGCGTCACGCCCAAGCCCTCCGCAGCTTCCGTTACGGAAAGTCCCAAAGGCTCGATGCATTGCCGCCGGATGATACCACCAGGATGAGGAGGGTTGTGCATGGTCATCGTAAAGTCTCCTCAGTGATAATCCATATAATCGACATCGGCTGCATGACCATCTTCGAGTCGGAAGGTCGGCCGCCCATTCGCCGAAGCCCATACCGCCCAATGCCCTTTCATCTTTCCCTTAAGGGGATGAAGTCTGAAAC
>CAZTCU010000122.1:0-7755 GCA_964612235.1 uncultured Rhizobium sp. | reverse complement strand
TCGATCAGGCCCGCGATGGGCACGTTCACGACCTCCGGGTCGCCCAGATATTTGGCGCGGTCGGCATAGGCGAGCCTGCTGGCTTCGGCGGAGAGATGCACCTCCGACAGCGAATTGGGCTTGAGCTGCGTTTCGTTGAAGCGCTCCAGCATGCCGAGAATCTGCAGAATTGCGATGCCGCCTGAACTCGGCGGACCCATCGAGCAGATCCTGTAAGTGCGATAGGGGCCGCAAACGGGTTCGCGTTCGATGGCGCGATAATTTGCGAGATCGGCGAGCGTCATCGTTGTGCGATTGACCGGCGCGTTGTTCACCTTGTCGATGATCGCCTGCGCGATCGGGCCGGAATAAAACGCCTTCGAGCCGCCCTTGGCGATCAGGCGCAGGGTTTTCGCAAGTTCGGGATTCTTCAGTATCTCGCCTTCCTCCAGCGGCGTTCCATCCTTGTGATAAAAGTAAGCCTTGAAATCCGGCATTTGCGCCATTTGGGGGAATTCGCGGATTTCGGCGGCAAGCTTTGCGCTCACCTTGAAGCCTTTTTCCGAAAGCTTGATCGCAGGCGTGAACAATTTCGCCCAGGCAAGCTTGCCGTATTTCCTGTGCGCCATTTCGAACATCGCGATGTCGCCCGGCACGCCGACCGAAAGTCCGCCCGGCACCGCATCGAAATGCGGGCGCGGCTTGCCGTTGGCGTCGAGGAACATGGTGGGCGTGGCGGATGCCGGTGCCATTTCGCGGCCATCGAAGCTCGTCACGCGGTTCGATTTCTTGTCGTAGAGCAGCATGAACGCGCCGCCGCCGATACCCGACGATTCCGGTTCCACCAATGTGAGCACCATCTGCGCGGCGATGGCCGCATCCACCGCCGAACCGCCTTGGCGCAGGATTTCGAGGCCCGCTTCGGTGGCATAGGGGCTTGCCGCCGCGATCATGTGTTTCTGCGCGGGCTTTTCGAAGGCCAGTGCGTCTATTGATTGCGCGGGCCACACGGCGACAAGCGCGAAAAGCACAGCAAATTTCAGGGATTTCATGGCGCTCTCGATATTTTCGATGTGGCCAGATTGGCCGGGAATGACAAGGAAATGCAAACCGCGCTAGCCTCTTTCAATGGCAAAGCCGGGCCGCAAAAATCTCATAACCGATGTCGCAGGCCTGCGCGTGGGCGCGGCGCATGATGAAGCCGCGCGCACGGGCGTCACTGTGTTGCTGGCGGACGCACCTTTCATTGCGGCGGCGGATGTGCGCGGCGGTGCGCCGGGATCGCGCGACATCGAAGGTCTCGATCCGGTGATGCTGGCGCCGCCGGTCGATGCGCTGGTGCTGTCGGGCGGATCGGTGTTCGGGCTCGATGCGGCAGGCGGCGTGACGGGATGGCTTGCCACGCATGGGCGCGGCTTTGCGATTGCGCCGGGCGCGCCGCTTGTTCCGATCACGCCGTCGGCGATCCTGTTCGATCTGGCCAATGGCGGCGACAAGAACTGGGGCGAACTTCCGCCTTATCGCGCATTGGGGCGCGCAGCCGCGATTGCGGCGTCGGAGGATTTCGCGCTCGGCACGGCGGGCGCGGGTTACGGCGCAAGCTGCGGCGGATTGAAGGGCGGATTGGGCAGTGCGTCGGCGGTGACCGACAGCGGCATTACGATTGGTGCGCTGGCGGCGGCGAATGCCGTGGGTTCGGCGCTGGTGCCGGGCACCGATATTTTCTGGGCCCATCCGTTCGAGCAGGGAAACGAATTCGGCGGGCGCAAGCCGAAGGGGCCGCTGCCGCCTGTCGATCTCGATCTGCCGCCGGATATGAAGGGCGCGCGCGTGGGCGAGAACACCACGCTTGCGATTGTGGCGACCGACGCGGAGCTTTCGCGCGTCGAACTGAAACGCATCGGCATCATGGCGCATGACGGGTTTGCGCGTGCGCTTCGCCCCATCCACACGCCGTTCGACGGCGACATCGTGTTCGCGCTTACGACGGGGACGAAGACGATCGAGGCGCCGTTTCGCGCCTATGAGATTTTGCGATTGGGGCACATGGCGGCGGATTGCATCGCGCGCGCGATTGCGCGCGGTGTCTATGAAGCGCGCACATTGGGGGCGACGCGTGCGTATCGCGACAAATTCCCTTGACGAGGAGACGCCCATGAAACACGCAACGGACATTCCGCTTTCCCGCAGAACATTCGCAGCCACTGGACTGGTGGCGGGATTTGCGCTGGCCGGTGGGCCGGTGCGGGCCGATGCGATTGTCACCGATGCGAATGGATTGGATGCGGGCGAGGTGTCGATCCCGGTTTCCGATGGCGTCATTCCCGGCTATCGCGCGAAACCGAAGGGTGCTGTGAAATCGCCTGCCGTCCTGGTGGTGCAGGAAGTGTTCGGTGTGCATGAACATATCCGCGACATCTGCCGCCGTTTTGCCAAGCTCGGTTACTACGCGGTGGCGCCGTCGCTTTATGCGCGGCAGGGCGATCCGGGGAAATACGATCTGTCGCATACCAAAGAGCTTTTCACCGACATTGTGAGCAAGGTGCCGGACCGCCAAGTGATGAGCGATCTGGATGCCACGGTGAAATTCGCCGGTGGCGACGGCGCCGATCTTGCGCGGCTTGGCATCACCGGCTTTTGCTGGGGCGGGCGTATCGTCTGGCTTTATTGCGCGCATTCCAATGCGGTACGCGCTGGTGTGGCGTGGTATGGGCCGCTGAAGGGCGAGAAAAGCGAGCTGAGGCCCGTTCATCCGATTGATGTGGCCGCGCAGTTGAAAGCGCCGGTGCTCGGCCAATATGGCGGCCTCGACAAGAGCATCACGGCGAACGACATCGAAGCGATGCGCGCGGCGCTGAAAGCGGCGGGCAAGACCGATTGCCGGATCGATGTGTTCGCCGATGCGCAGCACGGCTTCTTCGCCGATTACCGGCCTAGCTATAATGCCAGGGACGCGCAAATTGGCTGGCAGCATTGCCTCGCATGGATGCGCGAGCACGGGGTGGGGTGAAGCGAGTTTAGCTTCGCTCAATTTGTCATCCCGGACGCGCATCTTCGCGCGATCCGGGACCCATTGAGATGCCGCACGATAGGTCCCGGCTCTACGCGATGCTGACGCATCGCTTGGCCGGGATGACAGTTTTAATTGCTTACCGCTGATAAACGCGCACTTCACCGGTCGAAAGGCCCGGATCGGTGGACGATGATATCTGCATGCGCGAGGCGGGAACGCCCATGTCGGTCATTGCGCGCAACACTTCCTGCGCGCGGCGCTTGGTGGTGGTTTGCGCGATCTGCACGGCGTTGGCGGTGCCGCGGGTGGGCGAAACCGCCACGATCTCGAAATTCGAATTCGGGCTCGATGCCAGCGCCTGGTTCAGCGAGGAATAAAGCGATTGCTGGAAATTGCCGCCGGTATTGCGCACCACGGCAATTGCGCCGCCGCCGCCCGAGAACGAACCGCCGCCTGCCATCGGGCGCGCCGCACCCATCATCGGCGCCATGTCGGCGCTGTAGAGTTCGCCGTTCTTGATGCCGTTGGCGAGCGTGGTCAGGTTCGCGCGTTCGTTGGCGACATAGGCCGTCTGGCGCTGGATGTCGTCGGCCACGCTTTTCAAGAGGCGGTCGATCAGGATGATCGTCTGGTTGGTTTCGTCTTCCAGAACGGCCAGCTGGCGATGGTCCTCATCGACGGCGCCGGAGACGTTGAACGTCGCCACGATCTGGTCGAGCACGAAATGCGCCGACGACGAATCCGTGTTCACGTCGGTGCCGACGGCGTTCAGCGTGTTGATGTTTGCCGAAAGCTGGTCGAGCGCGGATTGCGCGGTGTTCCACTGCGTCACCAGTTCGGGATTGCCGCGCGTGGTGCCGAGCTGCAGGCGCGTCATGATCTGCGCCTTGGATTCCTGATAGGTCGTGGCCGACGAAGCGTTGGCCGTTCGCACATCCGTCAGGCGTTGCGCACCCGACGCGAGACGCTGTTCGAGGTTCGACAATTGATCGCGCAATTGCTGCACCGTCTGGCTGACGGCCGTGCCCGTGTCGGTGCCGGGTTCGATCTGCACCGGAGTGATCGACACACCGTTCGACGGCGTCGCGGCTGTTTGCGTTTCGACCGGTTCCGGCGTTGCGCCGTAATCGGCGACCGGCGGCAAAGTCCCCGGCATGCTCGCGCCCGACGGTGCTTCGGCATACGTATCGGATGAATAAGACGAAGGCGGCGGTGCGTAAGTGGTTTGTCCGCTGCTATCCACGGGCGGCAATGTTCCGGCGGCGGCTGTGCCTTCCGGCGCAGGGACTTCTGGGGCGGGAGCCGGTGCCGGCTGGGGAACGCCTTCCGAATTGGAGGAATCCACCGGCACGCCGGAGCCCGCATCGGAGACGCCGCCGAAAACGGCTTCGTCGAGGCTGGAGCAACCGGAAAGAGCAAGGGCCGCGGCGAGCGCCATCGCACTCGCAACAGGCTTCAGCCCGGAGCCTGTTCCTGCACCCCTGAGACCCCTCATTTTCGCACTCCGTTCAAGCGGTTAGTGTCTTTTCACGAACGGATCGTTCCGCCAATGCCCCGCGCCCGCACAAGTCGAATCCCGAAGGCGGCCTGACCCTGAGTGTTAACCAAGGGTACAGTCACGGACAAGGGCACAGAATGCGGCATGTTGGGGAATTTCCGGTGTGGGCGTTGGACTTGGCCGGTTCGTGAGCGATTTCTTGTGGAAGGACGGGCACCCGGAGGGGCCCGAGGGGCGCACTTATATATGTATCCTGCTCTGTCGGGCACCTGAAATCGCCGACAACCTTTCCGGGAGGCAAACACGGCCGGGGCCGGGCGCGGCCAAAAGCCCCCCACGCGAGGCGCCCGCCAAGACTTGCCATCAGGGGTCGTGATGCATAGGTTCTCGGCCCTCGCGAAAAAACGCGCCCGTAGCTCAGCTGGATAGAGCACCAGACTACGAATCTGGGGGTCAGAGGTTCGAATCCTTTCGGGCGCGCCATTCTCTTTCAATGATTTACGCGATTTCCGGATTCGCCGTTTTTTGCCCGTATGGGACTTTCGGCGGAATGTATTACAGCGCTGATCGAATGGCGGCAGCGATTGGTCGCTGCGCGCTTCATTTTGTCGGCAACGTGAATGTAGTTGAGGGTCGTTGAAAAGTCGGCGTGGCGCGCAAGAGACTGCGCGGCGACGCAGCCGCTGGTGATCGACACGTGTGTGATGAACGCGGCGCGATATCATGCCGGCGATAGCGCGTACCGCAATTTTTGCTTCGATCGGTTTCATCGCAGTGGCCCAAGCACTGCAAACCGTTGGAACAAGGCAGATTGAAATCCAACTTTTATATTGTTGTCGCCGACTTGAATTGTAGCTTGTTCCGCTGCGATTGGCTGCGTCAATCGTGTCTCGCAACGCTAGCAAAAGTCATCACGACGGCGCGCGTGCCCGCTGGTCTCGTACGTGCTCACCTAAGCCCCGCCTATTCGGAATGTCCTGGCGCAGGACGTGTCGACTGCGTCGTCGCAGTCAGGCTGGAACCGATTGTTGCGTCGACGATTGATGCTTGGCCCCTGTGCGAAGCATTGCTTCCCGAAATTTTATTGCGGCGTTCGATTTTCTCTCTCCCGCCCATAAAAACTCCTCCGCTTCCGATTGTCTAAATAGATGTAGCGTTCCCTAACTTGATCCTCGAAAGGCGGAAGCTCACGGGGGATGGCAGATATTTCGGACACCGGCCGTGACGGCTTCAACGCACACCCGGGCGCGCGCATGAACGCGGCCGACGTGGACGATTGGTTTGTCCGGGAAGTACTGCCGCTGGAGTCGGCCTTGATACAGTTCTTGCATCGCAACTGGCGCAACGCCTCGGATATCGCCGATCTCAAGCAAGATATCTATGTGCAAGTCTATCAGGCCGCCTTGCAGAGCCTGCCGGTGCATCCGCGCCAGTTCGTGTTCACCACCGCGCGAAATCTTCTGATCAACCGGGTGAAGCGCGAACAGATCGTGTCGATCGAGGCGATGGCGGATCTCGATTTCCAGGAGATCGCCGAGGACACGCCTGGTCCCGATCGGACGGTGCTGGCGCGCGACGAACTTCTGCAGCTCAGGATCGCGCTCGACAAGCTGCCGGACCGGCACCGCGAAATCTTCGTGATGGCACAGATCGAAGGGCTGACCGGGCGGCAGATCGCCGAACGCCTCGGCCTCGCCGAAAGCACCGTTTCGCTGCATCTGGCCAAAGCAACCCGTCTGATCGCCGATCATCTTTACGGCGAACCCAAGGATCTCAGGAGGTCGCCGTGAGCGATTCGCGCGAAACCGGCGTCGATCACGAAAGCGCCGCGACCATCGAAGAGCGCGCCGCGCTTTGGGTGCAGCAGAAGCATTTCTCCGGCTGGTCCCAAACCGATGAAGCGGCGCTCGAAAACTGGCTCGCCGAAACGCCGGCCCACCGCATTGCCTATATCCGGCTCGACGCCGCGCTGAAGCGGACGCGCAGGCTGGGCGCGCTCCAAGCCCCACGCAGAGTGAACACCCCCCAACCCGCGACGCGCTTCTCCGTCAATCGGTTTGCCGCCATTTTCGTCGTGCTCGTCTTGCTGGGCGGCGGATTCCTGCTCGCTCGGCCAAACGCCGGAACCGATGCCACATATTCCACACCGAAAGGCGGGCGTCAGACGATCGCGCTGGCCGATGGTTCCCGCATCGAACTGAACACCGATACGACGTTGCGCATCGCTTTGAACGAAGGCGCCCGCCAAGCATGGCTCGAAAAGGGCGAGGCGTATTTCCAGATTCGCCACAATGCCCAAAAGCCGTTCACCGTCTATGCCGGCCGCCGCCGCGTTATCGATCTCGGTACCAAATTCCTTTTGCGGCGAGAGAGCAGCCGCCTCGATGTTGCGTTGCTGGAAGGCCGCGTCCAGCTCGAAACAAAAGCGGGAGGTACGCCCACCGTGCTCAATCCGGGCGACGCTGCCGTCGTGACGGCGGATTCGGTTTCGGTCACGCGCAAAACGCCCAAGGATATCATCGCCAAGCTCGGCTGGCGTCGCGGCGTCGTGACCTTCGACAGGACGACGCTGGCCGACGCCGTGAACGAATTAAATCGCTACAACCGCCACAAGCTCGTCGTGTCCGATCCGCGTGCGGCGCGCATGACCATCGGCGGCACGTTCGACGTCAACAATGTCGACACCTTCATAGACATCGCCAGAGAAGATTTCGGCCTGCACGCCACGGATCGAGGCGACGAGACCGTCATCACGAAGTGACTTTGCGCATCAAAGTTTGAAGTCCGCACCGGACATTGTGGGGGAAGATGAGATTTTCCAGATATTCCGCGTTTCTTTTGGCCAGCACGGCCATCGTCATGGCTGCGCCCAGGGCGCAGGCGGGCGAATTCAATGTGCCCGGCGGCTCGATGAAATCGGCGCTCGATCTCTATGCCAAACAGGCCGGCATCCAGCTCATCTATACCGACGACGCCGTTCGCGGCGAACGCACAGCCGGCGTAAAAGGCAATCTGCCGGCTGATGAAGCCCTGACGCGCATTCTTGGCGGGTCGGGCCTGGCCGTGCATCGCCATCCCGCCGGCGTCATCGCCATTGTCCGCGGTCAGTCCGCCGACGCACAGGCCAGCATACCGTCGATCCAATTGGCACAGGCCGCGCCTGCCAGAGCGGCGGTAGAGACGGTCACGGTCACATCGTCCAAGCTGGGCGGCGCGGATGTGCAAAGCATTCCGATTGCCATCACCGCGCTCAGTCAGGAACAAC
>CAZTCU010000121.1:0-7779 GCA_964612235.1 uncultured Rhizobium sp. | reverse complement strand
GCCCCACCGCCGAGATCAGCGGATTCCGGCTTCCGGCGACGGCGCGCACGACGATTACCTCGTTGAACGCCATGAGATCTTCGATGGAGCCGCCGCCACGGGCGACGATCAGCACATCGGGAATGGGAAGCGGGCCATCGGCTTTCAGTGCGTTAAAGCCTTTGATCGCGGCGGCGACTTCGGCGGCGGCGCGCTCGCCCTGCACCGGCACGGCCCAAAGCAGCACGCGGCGCGGGAAGCGGTCGTTCAGGCGATGCATGATGTCGCGAATGACCGCGCCGGTTGGAGACGTGATGACGCCGACGACGCCGGGTAAATAGGGCAGCGGCTTCTTGCGCTCGGCGGCGAACAGGCCTTCGGAGGCGAGTTTCTTCTTGCGCTCCTCCAGCATCGCCATCAGCGCGCCGAGACCGGCAAGTTCCACCTGCTCCACGATGAGCTGGTAGCGGGACGACCCGGCGTAGGTGGAGATGCGCCCGGTGCAGACGACTTCGAGGCCGTGATCGGGGCGGACCTTCAGCTTTTGGGCCGTGCCCCGCCAGATGACGGCGTTGAGGGTAGCCTTCTCGTCCTTCAGGTCGAAATAGACGTGGCCGGAGGAATGGAATTTGAGGTTGCTGATCTCTCCCCGGACGCGGACGAAGGGGAAGGTGTCCTCGACCACCCGTTTCAGGGCGCCAGCGATCTCGCTGACGCTGAATTCGGGCAGATTGGCGCGGAGGGGCGAAGCGGCTTCTGACATGATTCACAGATGATATAGGGTTTTCCGGCGCTTGCGTCTTGAATCTCCCACGGCACTTGGGGAAGTTCGGACTATGAAATTCCTCCTTATCGGCTCCGGCGGCCGGGAGCACGCGCTGGCCTGGGCGCTTTCGGCCAGCCCGATGGTCTCCAAACTCTACTGCGCCCCGGGGAATGCCGGGATCGCCGCAGTTGCCGAGTGCGTGCCCATCGCGGCCATGGATTTCGATGGGCTGATCGCCTTCGCCAGGGACCGTCAAATCGACTTCGTGGTGGTTGGGCCGGAGACGCCGCTGGTGGCCGGACTATGGGACCGGCTGGAAGCCGCAGGCGTCAAGGCATTGGGCCCCAGCATGGCGGGAGCCGTGCTCGAAGGCTCCAAGGGATTCGTCAAAGACCTGTGCGCCGAGAACGGTATTCCGACGGCGGCGTATCAACGGTTCACGGCGCCTGAGCCTGCCAAAGCGTTCGCGGCGACGTTGGGGCTGCCGGTCGTCATCAAGGCGGACGGGTTGGCCGCGGGGAAAGGCGTGCTCATTCCCGAGACGCGCGAGGAGACGGATCGCGCCATCGACTTCATGTTCGAAGGGGGATTTTCGGACGCTGGATCTTCGATCGTCGTCGAGGAATTCATGGAGGGTGAGGAAGCGAGCTTCTTTGCACTGACCGACGGCGAGCATGTTCTGCCTCTTGCCGGCGCGCAGGATCACAAACGCGTCTTCGACGGCGACAAAGGGCCGAATACGGGCGGGATGGGCGCTTACTCCCCTGCCCCGGTTCTGACGGATGCGATTGTCGAACAGACGATGTCGCGCATCATCAGGCCGACGGTCGCGGCAATGGCGGCGCGCGGCACGCCTTACATGGGGGTGCTGTTCGCAGGACTGATGATCACGAAGGACGGGCCGAAGCTCATCGAATACAATTGCCGCTTCGGCGATCCGGAATGTCAGGTGCTGATGATGCGGCTGAAAAGCGATCTGGTCACGGCACTGATCGCGGCGCGCGACAAGCAGCTTCATCATCTCGATTTGCGCTGGCGCGACGAGGCGGCGCTGACAGTTGTGATGGCAGCGAAGGGCTATCCGGGCAATTACGACAAGGGCAGCGAGATACGCGGCCTCGAAGCCGCCGCGAATGTGGACGGCGTGCAGATCTTCCACGCGGGCACCGAGCGGCACGACGGCAAACTGATCGCGACAGGCGGACGGGTTCTGAATGTTTCCGCGGTCGGCAAAACCGTGGCCGAGGCGCAGGCGCGCGCCTATCAGGCGGTAGATCGCATAATCTGGCCGGGTGGTTTCTGCCGCCGCGACATCGGATGGCGGGCGGTGGCGCGGGAACGCGGCTAAAGCGCTTGCCCCGGCGGCAAAGGCCGTCTCAAATAGGCCATCGACATTTGAGGAAATGACCCATGGCTGAACCGGCTGTCCAAGACCGGCAAGAGATGTTTTCGGGCACCAAGGAGGTGGTCGAGCAGCACCGTTTCGATGTGAAGAGGCTCGAGGATTATCTGGCGTCCAAGATCGCCGACTTTCAGCGACCGCTGGAAGTGCGCCAGTTCAAGGGCGGGCAATCCAATCCGACCTACCAACTCGTCACGCCGAACCGGAAATATGTGCTGCGCCGGAAGCCGCCGGGAAAGCTGTTGCCGTCGGCGCATGCCGTGGACCGCGAATTCAAGGTGATCTCGGCGCTTCATCCTACCGGCTTTCCGGTCGCGAAGCCTTATGTGCTGTGTGAGGACGACAGCATCATCGGCACGATGTTCTACGTGATGGATTGCGTCGAAGGGCGCATCCTATGGGACGGCTTGTTGCCGGGCTACGAGCCGAAACAGCGTTGGGCGATCTATGACGCGATGAATGAGACCCTCGCGCGGCTGCACTCTCTCGACTACACCAAGATCGGGCTGGAGGATTTCGGCAAGCCCGGCAACTATATCGGACGCCAGATCTCGCGCTGGACGAAGCAGTATCAACTCTCCGAAACCGAAAACATCGACGAGATGAACAAGCTCATCGACTGGCTGCCCGCGCATCTGCCGCCGGGAGAACGGTCTTGTGTGGTGCATGGCGACTATCGCCTCGACAACATGATCCTGCATCCGACGGAGCCGAAGGTGATCGCGGTGCTGGATTGGGAATTGTCAACCATCGGCGACCCGCTGGCCGATTTCACCTATCACCTGATGCAGTGGCAGATGCCAAGCGGCGGATCGAGCGCGGGTACGGCGACGCTCATGGGATCGGACCTGAAAGCGCTCGGCATTCCGACGATAGACGAATACGTCGCGATGTATTGCAAACGGACCGGCCGCGCAGAGACGCCGAACATGAACTATTATGCGGCGTACAATTTCTTCAAACTCGCGGGCATCCTGCAGGGCATCGTGGGACGTGTGCGCGACGGCACGGCGGCAAACGCCAATGCGACGGCACATGCTGCGGCCGTCCGGCCACTGGCCGAGCGGGCGTGGTACTTCGCCAAACAGGCAGGCGCGAAAGGCTGAATTTTAAGCGCGTTTTAACCATACATCGCCCTCCACTTTAGTTCCGCGCAAGCCTTGCTTAACGCGGGTGCACTACCGTTGCACCCACGGGCAAGTTGAAAAGCCGGGCGGATCGCACGATGTCTTCGAGCAAAGGGCCTCAGAAAGAGCCCTTTCCAGAAAATATTTCCGAAGCGGAATTGCTCCGCCGCGAGCGCGCGCAGTTCGCGCTGGCCGAGCGCGCGGCCAATTTCGGTTACTGGCGTTTCGATATTGCAACGCAACGCTCGGTATGGTCGCCGGGGATGTACCGGCTCCTGTGCGTGGACCCCGAGGCGCAGTCTCCTGACAGCGAATGGTTGCTCAACACCATGATCGACGAGGACCGCATCAAGGTCGAACGCTCGATCGAAGCCGCCATTCTCACAAAATCGCCTTTCTACTATCGCACCCATTCCAAGGACGCCAATGGTCCGACGGTAATCGTCGACACGCATGGCGAAGTCGAAGTCGACGACAAAGGCAAGGTTATTGCAGTTCTCGGCGTCTGCCACGACGTGACCAAGGAAGTCGTCGCCGAAGCAGCGCGTGCCCGTGCCGAACGGCGTTACCGGTTGATGGCGGAAGAAGCCTCCGACGCTATCCTGCTTTATGCACCGGGCGGCCGCATCGTGTTCACGTCGAGCGCGCTGGAACGCATTACCGGACGCGGAAGCCACGAGATCGAAGAGGGGAAATTCCTGCGTCTCGTCCATCCGGCCGATGTTGAGGAAGCGAACAAGCTCCGCTCCCGCCCAGCACCGAACCAGACGCTCACCGCCTGTTACCGCCTGTTGCATCGCGATGGGCGTTATGTCTGGCTGGAAGTCACCATTCGCGGCGTTTACGACGAAGTGACGGGCGAATATCTCAATACGATTGCCGTGCTGCGCGACATATCGGAACGCAAGGCGCAGGAATTGGAAATGAAGGCGGCGCGCGATAACGCCGAACAGGCCAATCGCGCGAAGTCCGTGTTCCTGGCGAATATGAGCCATGAACTGCGCACGCCGCTCAACGCCATCATCGGCTTCACCGACATCATGCAACACAAGATGTTCGGCGAATTGGGCCACCCACGCTATGACGAATATACGACTCTTATCCACGATTCCGGCCAACTCCTGCTCGATCTCATTTCCGACCTGCTCGACATGGCCAAGATCGAGGCAGGCAAGCTGAAACTGTTTTTCGAACAGGTCGACCTCGAAAGCTGCATTGCCGACTGTGTACGGCTGGTGCAGGGACGTGCGCTCGCCAACAATATCGACGTGAAAATGGTGATGGAATCGGTGGGCTTGAAGGTGGAAGCCGACCGCCGGGCACTGAAACAGGTTCTGCTCAACCTTCTATCCAATGCCGTGAAGTTCACCATGAACGGCGGGCATGTGACGGCGACGGCGAGTGTTGCAGGGGGGCAGGTCGTCATCCGCGTGCGCGACGATGGCATCGGCATTTCGAAGGAAGACTTGCCGCGCCTGGGTCGGGCATTCGAGCAGGTCGTGGCCGATCCGATGCTTGCCAAAGCGGGAACGGGCCTGGGGCTTGCACTGGTCAACGCGCTTATCGAACAGCACAACGGCACCTTCCGTATCGAAAGCGAAGAAGGCATCGGTACGGAAGTGACGATCGAGCTTCCGCTGCGCCAACCCGCACGCGCGGCAGCGTGATCCGCAAATGAAAAGCGGCCGGTTGCCCGGCCGCTTTCCCGACTGATCGAGATTTATTCCGCCGCTGCGCGCTGCGGAGCTTCCATGTATTTGCCGTATTCCAGACGCGCGATGGTGCGGTTGTGCACTTCGTCCGGACCGTCGGCCAGACGTAGCGTGCGCTGACCGGCATAAGCGCGGGCAAGACCGGGATCGGTCGTCACGCCTGCACCGCCCCAAGCCTGGATCGCATCGTCGATGATCTTGAGCGCCATGCGAGGTGCGGCCACCTTGATCATCGCGATCTCGGCGCGGGCGACCTTGTTGCCCACCTTGTCCATCATATCGGCGGCCTTGAGCGTCAACAGGCGGCACATGTCGATGTTGATACGCGCTTCCGCTACGCGCTGTTCCCAGACCGAATGCTGGGCGATGCGCTTGCCGAAGGCTTCGCGGGTGAGAAGGCGTTTGCACATCGACTCCAGCGCACGCTCGGCGGCGCCGATGGTACGCATGCAGTGATGGATGCGGCCCGGTCCGAGGCGGCCTTGCGCGATTTCGAAGCCGCGGCCCTCGCCCAGAACCATGTTCTCGACCGGCACCGTGACGTTCTTCAGTTCGACTTCGGCGTGGCCGTGCGGCGCGTCGTCATAGCCGAATACCGGCAGCATGCGCTTGACGGTGATGCCGGGTGCATCGAGCGGCACGAGCACTTGCGATTGCTGGCTGTGACGGTCGGTGTCCGGATTGGTCTTGCCCATGACGATGGCGATCTTGCAGCGCGGATCGCCGACGCCCGACGACCACCATTTCGTGCCGTTGATGACGTAGGTATCGCCCTTGCGTTCGATACGGGTGGCAATGTTTGTCGCGTCCGACGAGGCGACGGCCGGTTCGGTCATCAGGAAGGCCGAACGGATTTCGCCCGCGAGAAGCGGCTTCAGCCATTTGTCCTGCTGGTAGGGGCTGCCATACCGCTCCAGCACTTCCATGTTGCCCGTGTCGGGGGCGGAACAGTTGAACACTTCGGAGGCAAAGCCCACCCGGCCCATCATTTCGGCCAAAGGGGCGTATTCCAGATTGGTCAGGCCGGCGCCGTGTTCGCTCTCATTCAGGAACAGGTTCCAATAGCCCTGCTTCTTGGCCTTGGCCTTCAGTTCTTCGACGACCGGCACCACGATCCAGGGGTTGCCCTTCTTGCGGGCGTCGTCCATTTGCTGGGCGTAGGTGGCCTCGGCCGGGTAGATATGCTGCTGCATGAAGTCGCCGACGCGCTTCATCCATTCCCGCTGGCGCGGGGAATAATCGAAATCCATTTGTTCCTCCAAAGCTGATGATCGATAGCGATGGCGGAAGTGTAGCCTGCCTTCCCCGCCCCCCACTAGGACGAATTGACCGGGCGGGACCGGTTTGACAGCCCCCCGGCAACCACGGCAAGCACCGCGACCATGTTGCTCTGGGCTGGCGCGATTCTCATCTTTGGCGGTGTCCTGTGCCTGACGATCGACCGGCAGGCCGTCCACTTCATCTACGACGCCGTGAACGCCCCGTTTCACCGCTTCCTGGACGGCATAACCCATGCGGCCAAGGCCGCCCACTGGCTGGCCATCGCGGTGGTCATCTATCTGGGCTCACAGCTGGGCCGGACGCTCCACCCGGAGGTTACGGGGTTTGAGCTGGCCTCCCAGTTCGCCCTCGCCTTTCTGGCTGCGTTGGCGGGCGGCAGCATTGTCCTGCACTCCCTCAAATTCCTTTTGGGGCGAAGGCGGCCGCGGGACGAGATCGAGATGAACCTCTACGAGTTCATGCCGCTGTCCTTCGACCTGCAGCACAACTCTTTCCCTTCCGGCCATGCGCTCACCATCTTTTGCGTGGCGGTGATCGCGAGCGCGGCCATGCCTTCCTTCTGGCCGCTGTGGTTCCTGGTTGCCGCGGTGTTGGGGTTCACCCGCGCGCTTTTAACCGCGCATTTCCTCAGCGATGTTTTCATAGGTGCGGGGATCGGCACGGTAGCGGGCCGCGAGGCCATCGTTTATCTGTTCCCGAAACTGGCACCAGTCTGGTTCTGACAGGGTTTGGAAATGTTCGAGCTGCTGACCGATTTCAACGTCTGGACAAGCCTTCTCACCCTTACCGTTCTCGAAATCGTCCTCGGCATCGACAACATCGTCTTCCTTTCCATTGCGTCCAGCAGGCTGCCCAAAAGCCGGCGGCCGGAAGCGCGGCGGATCGGGCTGGCGCTGGCGCTCATCATGCGGATCGCGCTGCTGTCGAGCATCGCGTTCATCATTCATCTCTCCGAACCCATCGTCACGGTTTATGGACAGGCTTTCTCGTGGCGCGACCTGGTGTTCTTTGCCGGCGGCATCTTCCTTCTCACCAAGGGGACGCGCGAGATACATCACCTTGTCGACGGCGACGACGAGGAGATGCACGCGCGAGGCGCGACCTTCTTCAGCGTGATCGTGCAGATCGCGATCTTCGACCTCGTGTTCTCCATCGACTCCGTCATCACCGCCGTCGGCATGGCCGAACATCTGCCGGTGATGATTGCCGCCGTGGTGATCGCGATCATCATCATGCTTATAGCGTCGGGACCGGTGTCGGAATTCGTGCACCGCTATCCGACCGTGAAGATGCTGGCGCTGAGCTTCCTGCTGCTGATCGGCATGACGCTGATCGCCGATGCCTTGCACTTCCACATTCCGCGCGGCTATCTCTATTTCGCGGTCGGTTTCTCCATCCTGGTGGAATTTCTCAACCAGAGCGCCATGCGGCGAAGCACAGGGCGCTCTGGAAAGAAACATTAGACGGCGTTACGCGGCCCTAAGCTGCGTGATGAACGGCATTTCTTCTTCG
>CAZTCU010000120.1:4420-7794 GCA_964612235.1 uncultured Rhizobium sp. | reverse complement strand
AGGCCGCAACGGGCCGCTGCTGTGGTTCGGGGTCTTCGACGCCTGCGAGGAGGTGACCGCCGCCGATCTGGCGCCTCAGGGCAGGGCCTATGCGGGGCCTCTTATCCACGAATGGTCCCGCGAGGAATATCGCCTCCGCTTCGACCGCACCCATCGCTATATCGCGGATGGCGACATCTATCAGGCCAATCTCAGCTTTCGGTCCCGCTTCCGGTTTGCGGGCGATCCGATGGCGCTGTGGCTGGCGTTGCGTGAGCGCGCGGCCGTCGCGCATGGCGCCTATATCGACGATGGCGAGCGGCAGATATTGAGCCTGTCGCCGGAACTCTTCTTCCATGTCTCTCCGTCTGGCGCTCTGACGGCCAAGCCGATGAAGGGCACCGCGCCGCGCGCGCAGGAACCGTCCGCCGACGCGGCGGCGCGCGCGCATCTCGCCATGAGCGCCAAGGACCGCGCCGAGAACCTGATGATCGTGGACCTGCTGCGCAACGATCTCGGCCGGATTGCGCGGACGGGAAGTGTGGCGGTGGAGAACCTGTTCGCGGTGGAAACCTATCCGACCTTGCACACGATGGTTTCGACGGTCACCGCGCAACTCAGGTCGCGCACGACGATACCGGAGATCGTGCGGGCGCTGTTTCCCTGCGGCAGCATCACCGGCGCGCCGAAGATCCGCGCCATGGAGATCATCCGCGAACTGGAGGAAAGCCCGCGCGGCGTCTATTGCGGCGCCATCGGTCATTTCGCGCCGGACGGCAGCGCGAGCTTCAACGTCGCCATCCGCACGCTCACCTTGCGCGGGCAGGATGGCGAACTCGGCATCGGCGGCGGCATCGTCTGGGATTCCCGCGCCGATGCGGAGTATGACGAATGCCTGCTCAAGGCGCGCTATTACGAGGCGGCGCGCAAGCCGCTCGAACTGATCGAGACCTTGCGTTATGCGCCGCAAGAAGGCTTCACGCGGCTGGAATTGCATCTCGCGCGGATGGAAGCCAGCGCCAGGACATTCGCGATCCCGTTTGATCGGTCTGAAGCTTTGCGGGCGTTGGAGAACGGCGTGCGCGAGGTGCAAGGCGCGTTGCGCGTGCGCCTTACCGTGGACGAGGCGGGGCAATTCGCTTGTACGGTTGCGCCGTTCGGCGAGAGCGCGAAGTTCTGGACATATGCGATCTCGCCGCGTCGCGTTAACAGCGCCGATCTTCTTCTGCGCCACAAGACGACGTGGCGCGAGATGTATGAGGAGGAACACGCCAGGCTTTCCCGCGAAACCGGATGCGATGAAGTTGTGTTCCTCAACGAACGTGGCGAACTTGCGGAAGGAAGCCGGACAAATATCTTTGTGCGCATTGATGGAGAGATGTTCACGCCATCGCAATCGGCGGGATTGCTGAACGGCTGTCTCCGCATGGAATTGATGGCGCATGGTGAATGCAAAGAACGCTCGTTGACACCAAGCGATTTGGAAAAAGGCGAAGTCTTTCTTGGCAATTCATTGCGCGGATTAATCCCTGCTCAACCCACACGCCTGGCCTGATCCGCCAGAATCGCACACGCCAACGCCAGCGACTCCGGCAGAACCCATCCGCCTGCCTCGAGCGTCTTGCCCGCTTCGATGTCGGCCTTCGCCATATCCACCAACGTGCCGGACCGCGTACGCAGCGTGTTGGCCGATTTCGCGGCATCGAACGTGCCGAGCTTGGCGATCACCGCATCGCCCACCTTCACCGCCTGTTCCTGATCGGAAATCTGGTCGGTGATGTCGTCATACGGCGAGTGGATGCGTTTTCTGAGAAGGCGAGGGGCCTCCACCGCGATCCCGCCCGCGATGCCCACGCCGATCAGCGCCAGCGCGCTCAACACCAATGGCCTGCGCGTCACGCTCATTTGAAAAATCCCTTCAGATGATCCGCCAGCCGCAGGGTCAGCGCCACGAGATTCATCGTCGGGTTCGATGCGCCGTAAGTGGGGAACAGACCGCTACCTGCCACGAACAGGTTGCTCATGCCGTGTACCAGCCCGGCGGCATCGGTGACGCCCTGTTTCGGGTCGGCGTGCATCCGCGTGGTGCCCATATGGTGATTGCCCCAGTCGAGGCCCTCAAGCCACTCGGCGCGTGTCGCGTGATGGATTTGCAGCAATCCGGTACCGGACGTCAGCAACTGCCGCCCCCATTCCTCCAATGTTGCGCGGTAGCGCGCGAAATCGTCGTCGGAAATCGTATTGTTCAATTTCCCGCGCGGCATTCCCAATGCATCGCGCGTGGTGTCCAGCGTGATGCGCCGTTCGGGATCTGGTGCGGGCTCGAAACCGCAGCCGATCGTATAGGCGTGCGCCTTGCCCGCATTATAGCCCAGCGTTTCCGCCGCTGTTCGAACCGCGGCCTGTCCCAGCGCATCGAGCTTCGCGCCGCCATCGACGGTGATAAGCGATCCCAGAACATGCCGAGTGCGCCGGAAATTTTCCGTGGGCGCAAAGGCCGCCCGCATCCGCGCGCCGCTTGCGTTCTGCGTGCCGAGATAATAGGGCGAAAGCTTGCCGCCGAACGTCACCAGCGTCGCGTTGTTGCCCGGTATCGGGTGATCGGAGAAATAGCGGCCGACCAGATCGTTCGCGTTGCCGACGCCCGCCGCCATCACATCGTTGGAGGCCAGCATCAGTCGCGCATTCTCGATCGCGCCCGCGCCTAGCACGACATATTTCGGCGTCACCGAAAACTTCACGCCGGAGAGCGTCGCCACATCAACGCGCTTCAGCGATTTGCCGTCCTTCGCCAGCCGTAAACCGGTGACGTTGGCGTTGGTATAGAGCTTGAGATTGGAAACCTGTTTCAGGTCGTCCGCATAACGTTCGCCGAAATGCGTCGGCAAAACGCTGCCGCGCATCTTGCTGAACTGGAACCAAACCGTCTCGATCCCGCCCTTGCCCATGGCGAGCGTCGTGACGGGAAATCTGTTCGGCGCGTCGTCATAGATGAGCGGGCCTGCTTCGACCATTTCCTGCGCGCGCGGATAATAGGTTTCCAGAACTTCGCGCCCGAACGGCCAGCCGGAATGGGCGAGCCAGTCGCGTTGTTCGAAGTCGATCTTCTCCAGCGGCCGGCACCACCCGCCCCAATGGTTGGTGCTGCCGCCGAGGAAGCGCATCCGCGATCCGTCCAGCGGCAGGTAGTGCGTGCCGGTTTCCGGCCCCTCATAGAGCGCCTGCGTCGCCGCATCGAATTCCATCCCGCCGCTTTCGAGCAGGGTGACGCGGATGGGCGTGTCTTTCAGCGCTAGCGCCAGCGTTATCCCGGCCGGGCCGCCGCCGACGATCAGAAGGTCTGTTTCGAGGGCCGTGCCGGACGGCACGGAGCGGGCGTCGATGAAGCTGTTCAA
>CAZTCU010000120.1:0-4320 GCA_964612235.1 uncultured Rhizobium sp. | reverse complement strand
ATTGTACCTCAGCTTTGGAAGTGTTCGATTGCTCAGGCGTGCGGCTGGGCAGCGAGGCTTCGAACACCGATGGTGGCGAAGCGGTCGCGATATTCTGCCGGCGTCATGCCGGTGCTGCGTTTGAACAGAGAACGGAAGAAGGCGTTGTCGTCGTAGCCGACCTTCAGGCTGACGGCCTGAATCGGCGCATTGCCATGTTCCAGGAGCGACTTGGCGGCTTCCATGCGGACGGCCTGCAGATAGGCGCCGGGCATGCGCCCCGTGGCGGCTTTGAAGCGGCGGATGAATGTGCGCGCGCTCATGCCGGCGCGTTCCGCCAGGTCTTCCGCCGAATGTGCGGCGTGATAGTTCTTTTGAAGGAAGGCTTCGACTTCGCGCACGCGGTCGTCTTCGTGCGGCGGTGAAAGGGGCAGCAACGCATAACCATTCTGATGCGTGCGCGGCATGTTCAGCAACAGGGCTTTGGCGGTTTGCACCGCTACATCATGTCCGCAGAGTTTTTCGACGAGATAGAGACTGACATCGGCAGACGCCATCACACCGCCACTGCAAAGGACGCGGTTGTCTTCTGTAACGACGTAGTCGGATCGCCAATCGACTTTCGGGTAACGCCGCGCGAAATCGCCCGCCACCGCCCAATGCGTGGTCGCTTTTCGACCATCGAGCAAACCCGCATCTGCCAGATACAGCGAGCCCATGCAGGCGCCCGCGATATAGGCGCCCTTCGCATGATGCTTGCGCAGCCATGGCGTCAGCGCGTGATTGTCGACCAGTTTCTGTTCGATGGTGAGGCCGGAGGTCGGCACCACGATGATGTCGGTGCGTTCGATGCTCGCGAGGGCGCATTCCGGGGTCATCTTCAGTCCGGCATAAGGAGTGCGCACCGGTTTGCCGGTGATGGATGCCGTGGTGACTTTGAAACGCGGTTCGGGCTGTTCGCCGACCAGTTCGGCCCACAACGCTCCGGCGGAATGAAACACTTCAATCGGCATGATGGCGGTCGAGGCGTAACCGTCGTCCAGAAGGACGACGGTTACGTCGAGTATGCGAGCGCACGCCGCCATCGGACGATCAGGCGCCGGCCGTGGTCGGATCGATGATCCCGCCGATCTCTGTGATCGTGTTGGCGGGGAAGCCGGAGATCTTTGCGTGTTCGCGGATCACGTCTTCGTTCTCGGCGAGGTAGATGCAGAAGGTCTTGTCCTTCGCCACGAAGGATTGCTGCCATTGCACCGCCGGTCCGAGCTTGCACAGGGCGGCGTTCGAGGTGTCGGCCGCACCTCTGAGCTGGTCGCGCGTCATCGCGCCGACGCCGGGGATGTTGCGTTCGATCATGTAGCGTTTGAGCATGTGTGCCTCCATTAAGCGGCGAGACTAGGCCACAGGCAGTATAGCCTACATAAGAGGGTGATACTGACAATTCGTGGGGGCGATCTTGCCAGGCCGCCTCAGGCCGCCCGGACCCAGTACCCCGCGCTGGCCGCTACCGCCGTGATCAAGGTGCCCCAGGCCATATCCACCAGCGCCAGCGGCACGGTCCATGCCTTGATCGTGGCGAGATTGGTCATGTCGTAAGTCATGTAGGCGAGGAAGCCGAGTAACGCCCCCGACAGGGCAGCGTTCGTCCAGGCGCCCTGGCGCAACGCGGGCGTGACGGCGAAATACATCACGCCGCATGCGAACAGCGCATAGAACGCTCCGGCCGCCAACCAACGCGGGTCGTCCAACAGGATGTCTCCCAATGTCGGCCGAAACATCGCCTTGGCGAAATAGCTGAGCCAGATCGCATCGCCCACGATGATAACAGTGAGAACGACAGCATAACGAATGGCGAGATTCAGCATCGCATCCCTCAATACAAAGTGCCCAGAAGCGACTGAACGATACGTGCGGCGCGGCCAGTCAGCTGCATGGGTTCATCCGAGCTGCTGAGGCAGAGACAATCGGAGTCCAGCGTCACGGCAGGCGCATGCAGGATGTCCTCGTCGGTGTGGGCGAAATCGCCCTGCTCGAAAGTGCCGGTGTCGTCGCGGAAGCTGCCGTGCAGAACCTGGGTGTATTCCGCGCCGCCATGGGTGTGTTGGGCAAGCGTCGTGCCTGCGCGTGCATAGACGAGATAGTTATAGGAACCGGCATTCTTCCCGAGGTGGATGGGCGCGAACCAGATGCTGGGTGTGACCCAGCGGCGGAAGCCGATTTTCTCGCGCGCGAGCGGGGAGGGCACCGCAAAAGAACGCATGAAGGCCGGAAGCTGCGGAACGCTTGTGGATGTGCCGTTACCGAGCCGTGCAAGCGTTTTTTCCAAAGCGCCTTCGCTCAATGGTATAGGATCGAGCGTTTCCAGAACAGCGCCGCCGACGCCTTCCCACAAGGCCGCCTCGCTGCGACAGATGACGCAATCGTGGATATGGCACGCCACTGTCAGCCTCGCGCCGGGATCGAGCGTGCCGCGCGCATAGTCTGCGAGAAGTTCTGCCGAAGGATGGTGGCGGATCATTGCAAATCCTCCACCAGCGCACGCAGGCGGTTCATCGCAAGACGCACGCGCGATTTGACCGTACCGAGCGGTATGTCGAGCGTGTTGGCGATCTCGCTTTGCGGACGGTCTTCGAAAAAGGAAAGACGAATGACGTCGGCCTGGTCGGCAGGGAGCTTGTCGAGCGCGGCACGAATGCGGACTTCGCGTTCGACCGTCAGCACGTTGTCGCTCGGCATCGGTTCGACCACGCCATCATATAGTTCCGCCAGCAAGTTCGGATCGCGCTCCCGCCGCAACAGGTCGATGCGCAGGTTGCGCGCGATGGTGAAAATCCAGGTGGAGGCGGACGCCCGCGACGCATCGAACGACTGTGCCTTGTTCCAGACTGTAAGCATGGTCTCCTGCGCCAGATCTTCCGCCGCCGCGGGGGAGAGTCCGAGGCGAAGGAAGAAGCTTTTGAGCCGGGGCGCGAAATTGCCGAACAGCAGCGCAAATTGCTGCCTGTCTTTCGACCGGGCGATTTCAACAAGGCACGCGGACCAATCCGTCATGGCGCGCGCTCCCAGATCGCCGAAATCATGCAGCCGCCCGCGCGCGCGCGACCACTGGCGGAAGGCGCTCAACGCCGCGCCGGGGCGGGCCTGGTTCCACTCGCTGCTCGTCATCGGGGCTTTTTACGGCGGGGGACGGGAACTGGATCATCAGGGGGCCTGTTATGAAACATGATAACGGCAGGCCGGTAGCGCCGCCACTGCTGATCCATTTCCCTTTGCGTTCCGTAGAAGGACCGATGAAGAAGATCGCGATCATAGGCACAGGCATTTCCGGTTTGTCCGCCGCTTATCTGCTGAGTCGCCGCTACGACGTGACGGTGTACGAAAAACAGGCGCGGCTCGGCGGCCACAGCCGGACCGTGGACGTGGCTTATGGCGACACTAACATCGCAGTCGACACCGGCTTTATCGTCTTCAACGAGCGCAACTATCCCAACCTGACGGCGCTGTTCCGGCACCTCGACGTGCCGGTCAAGAACAGCGACATGAGTTTCGCGCTGACGGTCGGCAATGGCTGGCTCGAATGGGGTGCGAAGGACCTGGCGGCCATTCTTGGACAGCGACGCAACCTGCTGCGCCCCAAATTCCTGAAGCTGTTCGCCGACGTGATGCGGTTCAACAAGGACGCCGTGGCGGAGGTGCAGCGCGCGCCCGATGTCAGTGTCGATGGGTTGATCCGGCGCATGGGGCTCGGCGATTGGTTCAGGCGCCACTATCTGCTGCCGATGGCGGGTGCGATCTGGAGTTGCCCGCCGTGCCAGATGCTGGAATTTCCGGCGAGTTCGCTGGTGCATTTTTTCGCCAACCACAATCTTTTGTCGATGAACGGTCAACCGCAATGGCTGACGGTTGAAGGCGGCGCGCGCACTTACGTCGAGCATCTTGCGCGTGCGTTGCAGCCGCGCATTCGCGTGGCCTGCGGCGCGGTGCAAGTCGAACGTGTCGCCTCCGGCGCAGTGGTGACCGACGAACGCGGGGATGTTCGCGCTTATGACGAGGTCGTCCTTGCCTGTCACTCCGACGAAGCGCTCTCGATTTTGAAGGATGCAAGTGCGCAGGAGCGCGCGGCACTGGGAGCGATCCGCTACCAGCCGAACATCGCGGTGCTGCACAAGGACGAAAGCTTCATGCCGAAGCGCAAATCGTGCTGGGCGAGCTGGGTCTATCATTCGGACGGCGTGGGCGACGAACCCGCGATCTCCGTGAGCTATTGGATGAACAGCCTGCAAGGCATCGACAAACGCTATCCGCTGTTCGTCACGCTCAATCCCGCAAAGCCGATTGCAC
>CAZTCU010000119.1:0-7817 GCA_964612235.1 uncultured Rhizobium sp. | reverse complement strand
CCATCGCCACGATGGCGGCAATGGTGATGATCTGCGCATAACCCCAGACGAACGACCGGTTGCGATGTGCGTGCAAAATCTGTCCGGATGGCAGCATGTAATACACCCACCACATGCCGAAGGTGAGCCCCGTTCCCGCGATGCAGACAAGTGCGGCATCCAATGTCCAGCCCTGTTCCTCGACCACGGCGGAAAGCGTCGCGACCGTTCCCACCACGCCTTCGCCCAATGCGATGAGGGCGAACAGGCTGTAGCGTTCGGCGATATGATGCGGATGCCATGGCGTGCCGCCGTCCTTCCGTTCGGCGATCACGGGCCCGGCCAGTTCGACAAGCCACAGGAAAAGCGTGAGAACACCCGCAACCGCAACGGAGACGTCGAACACGATCAACGCGATCCAACCCACCTGCGCGATGGAAAGCGCCCACGCATAAGTATAACAGGCGTGCCGACGTTTCGGGTCTTGCCGCGCCGCGCGCAGCCATTGGAACAGCATGGGCACGCGCATGATCACATAGCCGAGCACGATCACGCCATTGTCGAGATGGGCGCCATGTTCGAGAGACGCGAACATGCGCGGCAACCCGATGGCCAGCACCAGCACGCCCGTCATCTGCACCATGGTCGCGATGCGGAACACCCAGTCGTCGGTGTCGTAGGCCGAGGAAAACCAGGAGAAATTGATCCACGCCCAGCAGATCGCGAAACTCGCAAACCCGAACCCGGCCACGCCCGCCCCGATATGCCCCGCCGCCAGCACATGCGCCGTCTGCGCCGCCGCCAATCCGAAACTGGTCGCAAAGGTCAGGTCGAACAGCAATTCCAGCGGCGTCGCCACCCGATGCGCCTCATGCGGATCGCGCCCGGTCATTCTCCTTATATGGTGATGCAGCGAAGCGGCGGCGGCATGGCTCATGGCAATTCCCCAACACGAGTCGCGAAAAGATAGCGTGATGCCTCAAAAGAATCTCGCCTCCCTTCGGGCCGTTATCACTTACCGCCCCCTACGCGGGGCGGTCGACACGCGGAACGCGTGGCGGGTGGGGGGACGCGCAACGAAGACGGAGCAGAAAAATAGCCGCGCGCTTCAAGCGAAGAGTCTGTCTTACGCACACCGCGCTCGCCGCGCGTCCCCCCACCCGCCGCTACGCGTCGACCTCCCCGCGAGGGGGAGGTAAGTGTCGTTGTTGGAATCTTTTTCAAAAAAAATTCCAACATGAACGAAGATGAACGATCAACATCTTCCGCCTCACTTCACGCCCACACACAATTGCATCACCCCACTTTGAGATTTTTCAATCGTTTAACCCCCCTCAGCGTAACGCTGCATTTTCTTCGCGAATTCATCCGAAAAATCGAACACGGCACTTGCAGCGCAACGCTCTACCGTGCATACTCGTCAAATCCCAAGAATTGCGAATGAAGCGGAACGCCCCGGCAAAACCGGGGCGTAATCGTTTCCACATACCCCGTAACCGGCCGCCCAAAAGGGCGCGCCGGTGTTTTTGTTTTGGAGAAACCGAAAATGTCCATGCAGGCCAACCTCGCGCCCGGTCTAACCGAGGCGTGGAGGCCGAAAAAGTTATGCGAACTGATGCCTGAGGACATCGATGAAGAATGGATGGATCTCATGGTCAAACGCCTATTCCGCGAACTCGATCGCCAACTGAACGCCATCGAGCAAGACAAAGTGTCGGACAACCCGGCAAAGAAAGCGCAGGTCGCGCGCACGCTTGCCTCGATGGAGCGCTCGCTTGGCCGCCTGACGCGGATCGAAATGGAGCGCGCCGCGAAGCGCGAACAGAAAGTGACAGGTACGAACGATGACAAACGCGCGATTCTTGAGCGCCGCCTCGATCATCTCTCTGGAATCGAGCGCGCGGCAGGCGTTCCTGACGAGTCTAAGTGACGATGAAGCCGATTTCCTCTGCCGCGACTGGCGTTTCTGGGCGCGCGATGCGCAGCTTGCCCCACCGGGCGACTGGCGCATCTGGCTGTTCCTCGGCGGTCGCGGCAGCGGCAAGACGCGCGCAGGCGCGGAATGGATCGCAGGCCTTATCGCGAGCGGCCGTTACGGCCGCGTGGGCCTGATCGGCGCAACCCATAACGATGCAAGACAAGTGATGATCGAAGGCGAAAGCGGTTTGCTTCGCGTGTGTCCCGGCACGCGCTACGAACCGTCGAACAACCGCGTGCTCTGGCCCTCCGGCGCAATGGCAACCGTGCTCAGCGCCGAAGAACCGGATTCCATCCGCGGCCATCAATTCGATGCCGCATGGGGCGACGAGTACGCCAAATGGTCGAACCCGCAGAACGCGCTCGACATGCTGCTCATGTCGATGCGCCTCGGGAAAGACCCGCGCCTCGCGCTTACCTCCACGCCGCGCAACATCGCGGCCCTGAAGAAATTATTGGAAGACGAAAACGTGATCCGCACCCACAGCACCACAGCCGACAACGAAGCCAATCTCGCCCCTGGCTTCCGCGCGCTGATGGAACGCCGTTATGCGGGCACGCGGCTTGGCCGCCAGGAACTGGATGCCGAGCTGATCGAAGACAACGAGTCCGCGCTCTGGCGCCGCGACTGGATCGAGCGAACGCGCTGCACGATGCCGCCCGCGCTCACCCGCGTCGTCATCGGCGTGGACCCGCCCGCGTCGTCGAAAGGCGACGAATGCGGCATCGTTGTCGCCGGCCGTGCGGAAAGTGACGCGGGCTTCGTGCTCGCCGATCTTTCCGCCGCCGGTCTATCCCCGAACGGATGGGCCGCAAGAGTGGCCGATGCGTTCGAACATTGGAAAGCCGATTTCATCGTCGCCGAAGCCAACCAGGGCGGCGATATGGTGAAAAGCGTGCTGCAACACGCGAGCCCCAATCTGCCTGTGCGATTGGTCCACGCCACAAGAAGCAAAATCACCAGAGCCGCCCCGATAGCCGCCCTCTACGAACAAACCCGCATCCACCACGCAGGCGTCTTCGCCGAACTCGAAGACCAGATGTGCCAATACGACGGCGAAGGCGAAAGCCCGGACCGGATGGACGCGCTGGTATGGGCGCTGACGGATCTGTTCGGCGTGAAGAGAACGGAACCGAAAATCAGAACGATGTGAAGTTCAGAATTCTCCCTCTCCCCCGGAGGGGGAGAGGGCCGGGGTGAGGGGGCGAATGCCTCCGCCTTACCGAAACCGAAATCGTTTCACGATCACCCCCTCACCCTAACCCTCTCCCCCACGGGGGAGAGGGAAAACTTAGAAGAGACAACAAATGTTCGAATTCCTCACCCGCCGCGCCCCCCGCGCGCCGGAACAAAAATCGCTGACCGGTTTCCTCGCGCTGATGCGCGGCACCTCGGCCACATGGACCGCGCGCGATTACCCCACGCTCGCCCGCGAAGGCGTGATGCAGAACGCGGTCGCCTATCGCTGCGTGCGCATGATCGCCGAAGGTGCGGCCAGCGTGCCGTTCCTGCTCTACGAAGGCGCGACCGAACTCGAATCCCACCCGCTGCTCTCGCTGCTATCGGCGCCCAACCCGCAAGACAGCGGCACGGCGTTGTTCGAACGCTGGTACGCCTTCCTGCAATGCGCGGGCGATGCCTATCTCGAAGCCGCCACGTTACGCGGCGAGGTGCGCGAACTGCATGTGCTGCGCCCAGACCGCATGAAGGTCGTCCCCGGCCCGCGCGGCTGGCCGCAAGCCTATGACTACACCGTCGAAGGCCACACCACGCGCATCCATCGCGATGCGAACGGCTTCCTGCCCGTGATGCACGCGCGCCTGTTCCATCCGCTCGACGATCTCTACGGCTATTCCCCCATCCGCGCCGCAGCCTGCGCCATCGACGTCCACAATGCGGGCGCCGCCTGGACAAAAGCGCTGCTCGACAACGCCGCCCGCCCCTCCGGCGCACTTATATATAAGGGCCCCGAAGGCACGAGCCTCTCCGACGACCAGTTCCAGCGCCTGAAAAGCGAACTCGAAACCGCCTATCAGGGCGCCAGCAACGCCGGCCGCCCCATGGTGCTGGAAGGCGGCCTGGATTGGCGCGCAATGAGCTACACGCCTGCCGACATGGATTTCGCCGACACCAGAGCCAACGCCGCCCGCGAAATCGCACTGGCCTTCGGCGTTCCACCCATGCTGCTCGGACTACCCGGCGACAACACCTACGCCAATTACCGCGAAGCAAACCTAGCCTTCTGGCGCCAAACCGTTCTGCCGCTCGTCGCCCGCACCGCGCAGGATCTAACCCGCTGGCTAGTCCCCCGCTTCGGCGAGAATTTGCGCATCGGCTACGACCCGGATTCGGTGGAAGCCTTGGCGCTAGAACGCGAAACCGTCTGGGACCGCATCGGGAATGCCAACTTCCTGACGCTGAACGAGAAGCGAGTGGCAGCGGGATACAGCCCAACACCGGATGGCGACACAGTCGCCGGTTCATAAAACGATTTGTCATCCCCGGCGAGCGTAGCGCAGCGAAGCGAGGGAAGGGGACCCAGCTATCGACACCAATCGGTGTCCAACACCTGGGTCCCCTTCCCCTCGCTGCCGCTCGGCCGGGGATGACAAACAATATGTGGAGTAGAGAAAATGACCATCGCCGAATTCGGCACCATCATCGACCGCAAATTGCCCAGCGCGCTCATCGCGGCCTTCGTGTTCCAAACTGCCGGCGCTCTGTTCTGGGCCGGGTCCGCCGCCGAGCGGATTTCCGTGTTGGAAAAGACCGCCGCCAACAACCAGGCGGCCATCGAACGGGTGGCCGTGCTCGAAGAACAAGTCACCACGATCAGGCAATCGCTCGACCGCATCGAAGCCAAGCTCGATCACACCACCAACAGATAAAGATCAACATGACCGTCAAAGTGCAAAACGCGAGGCGCCGCCTCGCGCATGTCAGCGCGCCTGCGCTGATCTCCTCGCTCGACCGCGACCAGTTCGAAGGTTACGCCTCGCTCTTTGGCGTGGCCGACGGCGGGGGCGATGTCGTCGCCCGTGGCGCGTTCGCGCAATCCTTGAAACGCGACGGGTTTGCGCGCGTGCGGATGCTCTACCAGCATTTCGCGCATGAACCCATCGGCGTCTGGGAAGAACTGCGCGAGGACAAGCGCGGGCTTTATGTGAAGGGCCGCATCGTCACCAGCATCGAACGCGGCCGCGAAGTTTTGGCGCTCCTCAACGAAGGCGCGCTCAACGGATTGTCCATCGGTTTTCGTACCCGACGCGCGCGGCGCGACGCCGCCACGGGTTTGCGCACGCTTTTGGACATCGAGCTTTGGGAAGTCTCGGTCGTGACCTTCCCGTTGCTGCAAGGAAGTCAGATCACGGCCATCGGAACGAAGAAGGATGAGCTTGCGAATACTCTAAAAAAAGCAAGCACAGCTTTTCGTACCTCCACCCTGTCATATTGAAGGAAGAAAGAATGAATCTCGAAACAAAGTCTCTCGAAACCAAAGACGCCTCCAATTCTCTGGAGATCAAGGAAGCGTTCGACGATTTCCTGCGCGCCTTCGAAGCGTTCAAGGACTCCAACGACGAACGCCTGGCGCAAATCGAGCGCAAGAACGCCGACGTGGTGACGGAAGAAAAGGTCGACCGCATCAACCGCGCGCTTGATGAACAGAAGCGCGCTATCGACGAACTGTCGCTTGCCGCCGCCCGTCCGCCGCTCGGCGGCGAGTTCAAATCCGCCCCCGACCGCATCACCCGCGAACGCAAGGTGGCCTTCGACCGCTATATGCGCAAAGGCGATGCCAGCGGTTTTGAATCGCTCGAACTGAAATCGCTCTCCGCCGGCACGCCCGCCGATGGCGGCTATGTCGTGCCGACCGAGATCGAACAGACCATCGACCGCGTGCTGGCGAAATATTCGCCGATCCGCGCCATCGCCACGGTGCGCCAGATCGGCGGCAACGTCTATCGCAAGCCGATCACCACTTCTGGCGCGGCCACCGGCTGGGTCGCCGAAACCGACGACCGCACCGAAACGGCCACGCCCACGCTCTCGGCGATCGATTTCCCCGCGATGGAATTGTACGCCATGCCCGCCGCCACGCAGGTTCTGCTCGATGACGCGCAGGTCGATACCGAAGCCTGGCTCGCAAGCGAAGTGCAAACCGTGTTCGCCGAACAGGAAAGCACCGCCTTCGTCACCGGCGACGGCACGGCCAAACCGAAAGGCTTCCTGAACTACACCACCGTCGCCGACGGATCGTGGGCGTGGAACAAGATCGGTTACGTCATCACCGGCGTCTCCGCCGGTTTCGCGGCCAGTAATCCGGCCGACAACCTGCTCGATCTCGCCTATGCGCCGAAACAGGCCTATCGCGCCAACGGCACCTGGGTGATGAACCGCAAGACGGAAAGCACGATCCGCAAATTCAAGGACACGACCGGCAACTACATCTGGCAACCGGGAACCATCGCGGGCGCGCCCGCAACCCTGTTCGGTTATCCGGTGGTGGAATCCGAAGACATGCCCGATGTGGGCGCGAACACGTTCTCGGTGGCCTTCGGCGATTTCGCCCGAGGTTACCTGATCGTGGACCGCGTCGGCATCCGCGTGCTGCGCGATCCCTACACGGCCAAACCCTACATCCTGTTCTACACGACAAAACGCGTCGGCGGCGGCGTGCAGAACTTCGAAGCCATCAAGCTGATGAAGTTCGGAACGAGCTGACGCTTGGCATCGTCTTTTCCTCCCCCGCTCGCGGGGGAGGGGGACCGCGTCAGCGGTGGAGGGGGGCTTTCACACATACCCCCTCCGCCTCTGCTTCGCTCCGGCTCCTCCCCCGCTCGCGGGGGAGGAAATTTTCCGAAAGAAAAACCATGCCCCTTCAACTCATCACGCCGCCCGCCATCGAGCCTGTCACGCTCGAAGAAGCCAAGGCCCATCTCAAGGTCGACACAGCCTATGACGATGCGCTCATCACCGCGCTCATCGCCGCCGCCCGCGCCCGCGCCGAATGGCACACGGGCCGCGCGCTCGTCACGCAGAGCTGGGTGTTGTGGCTCGATGGCTGGCCGCACGGAAATTGCGTCGAGATACCGTTGCCCCCGTCGCAGGCGGTCACCTCACTGACAACCTACGCCTCGGACGACGCGGCAACGGTTCTCGACGCAAGCCTTTTTCAGGTCGACATCGCGTCATCACCCGCGCGCGTCACGCTCAAATCGCCAGCAATCGTCGCGAACACGCGCAAACTGAACGCCATCGCCATCGCCTTCACCGCAGGCTATGGCGATGCGGCAAGCGATGTGCCGCAAGCCATCCGCACCGCGATCCTCGAAATGATCGCGGAGCTTTACACCAATCGCGGCGATATCGATTCCGATCCGCCCGCCATCGCGCAAGCGATGCTCGCACCTTACCGGGTGCTGAAACTATGATCGGCGCCCTCAACCAGCGCGCCACCATCGAGACGAAAACCTTCGCCCCCGATGGCGGCGGCGGATTCAATGATGGCTGGAGCACCATCGCCACCACCTGGGTCCGCATCGAACCCAGAAGCGGCGCCGATGTGTTCGGCCCGGATCGCAACGAACAGCATGTGCGCCACCGCCTGACGCTCCGTCGCAACGAAGACATCGTCGCGGGCCAGCGCGTCAGCGTCGGTGCGCGCCATTTCACCATCGAAAGCGTCCTCGACCAAGGCCCGCAAGCCCAGACGATGACGCTTCTCTGCGAGGAAATCCCATGAGCTCCGCAAGCTGGGCGCTGCAGACGGCGATCTTCACGGCTCTATCCGCCGATGCGAACGTCAAATCGGTCCTCGGCGATCCGCCGCGCCTCTATGACGAGGTGCCCCGCAACGCCG
>CAZTCU010000118.1:0-7841 GCA_964612235.1 uncultured Rhizobium sp. | reverse complement strand
TTCTTCCGGCGGCTGTTTTCCGCCGCCTGACTACATGTCGTCTTTCAGCAACGCCGACGTTTGCGTGTAACCCGCGTCCTCGCGGATGCGCAGCACCATTCCGTCCGGCCCCGGTTCCGTCCACGGCATGACGGGCACAGGGGGCTTTGCGCGGGCCTTCGCAATCGCCTCCGCGACGGTTCGCGATTCCGCAAGCATCATCAGGTTGAGCTTGGTCGGAAAGATCACCGTCCACTTCTTGCGATCCGCAATCGCGTCCTGCGGCCGTATCCAGATGGAATCCACCGACTCCCGTCCGTCATGCTTGCCCAGATGACCTTCCGGCACCGCGGCCAGAAAGAAATGCGTGTCGAAGCGCTTGGGCATCATCTCCGGGGTGATCCAATGCGCGAAACGCGCAAGCTTGTCGCAAGCGAGCCTGAGCTTTTCCTTTTGCAGCATCGCGGCGAGTTCGACCTCGCGCTTGTCCAGCGGCGCACGATAATGCTGCAGCGTGTCCACGCGCTCGGCCGAAATGAAATCCTTGCTGCCCTCCTCCCGCGCCAGAAGGATGCCGGATTCCTCGAACACCTCGCGGATGGCGGCAGCACCCAGCGCGCGCATTTCGGTGCTCCAGTCCGACACGCCGTCGGTCAGGTTTTCGAGCGCCGCATGTGAATCCCCCTCGAACACCTTGCCGCCGGGAAACACCAGCGCGCCCGACGCGAAATCGATCTGGTGATGGCGCTTGACCATGAACACTTCGAGCCCGTCGGGCCCATCGCGCAGCAGCAAAATCGTGGCGGCGGGAACGGCAGGGGCAACCTTTTTGGCTTCGGACATGATTCCCTCGGAAATAGCGTTGGGAAAAAGACTAGCGGGGTAGAGCGCAGGCCGCCACGCTCAATCCCATCACACCGGCCAGAACGATGAAAAATCCGCCAGCCCCCAAGGCTGTAATGGCCGATCCCACCGCCAGCGGCCCCACGATGGAGCCGAGCCCGAACAGAAGAACAAGCCCCGCCGCAGCGGCGACGCGGGTTTGCGGCGCGACATGATCGTTGGTGTGCGCGGCCCCAAGTCCGTAGAGCGGCAAGATCAATGCGCCTATCAGGGCAAACGGCACATACTGATAGACGTGCGGCATCGCATGAACATAAAGCCCCAGCAGCGACGCCGCGATACCGCCGAGCGACATGAAGAGAATCGTCGCACGCCGCCCGATGGCATCCGACAACCAGCCGAGCGGAAATTGCATCAGCGCGCCGCCCACCATCGCCACGCCCATGTAAAGACTGATTTCCGAAATCGAGAACCCCGCACGTTGCGCGTAAACGGGACCGAACGTGAAAACGATCGCCCACGACACGCCCGACAACACCGTGGCCGCGGCACCCATCGGCGAAAGCCGCGTCAGCGCAACGATACTGAACGGCACCGGCGGTGCCTTGGCGGGCGCTTTGCCGTGCGCGAACCAGATCGGAACTGTACCGAGCACGAAAATCGCGGCCGAAAGAGCGAACAACGTCAGCGCACGCGGATTGCCCGCGTTGAGAAGAACCTGCGCCAATGTCAGCCCGACCATCTGCGAGACGAGATAGAGGCTGAACACCCTGCCCCTCACCCGGTTCCCGGCGCGCTCGTTGATCCAGCTTTCGTAACCGATGAAGACAATCGCCAGCGCAAAACCCGACGCGATGCGCAAAGCTGACCACGCGGCGACCGTGACCTCCAACCCATGAAGGAAAATCACTACTGCGCCGATCAGCGTGAAGGCGATGATGGTCGCGATATGCCCAAACCGCGCGACGATGGAATGGCTGGCAAGCGGTCCCGCGGAATAGCCGATGTAATAGCACGCCATGATCACGCCCAGCGCCCAGGCGGGAAACGCTTCCAGCCCCGCACGTACGCCGAGCAGGTCGGTCTGCAGGCCGTTGGCGGTCTGCACCAGCCCGGCTGCGAGGATCACCAGCCAGACGTTCCGAAGCGCGGTTCGCATGCGGCGAATAGAGCAGATTCTTACGGGGAAGTGTCTCGCCTCCTGATGTATATGGCGGCATCGTCCGATGGACTTTACGGGCCCGCCCCCTAGAATCCGGCGGAATCAGGAGACATGCGTATGGCGTTCGAAGGGTTGATGAAGGGCAAGCGCGGCCTGGTGATGGGGGTCGCCAACGACCGTTCCATCGCTTGGGGCATCGCGCAGGCGTTGCACGAGGCGGGGGCAGAACTCGCCTTCACCTATCAGGGCGATGCGTTCAGGAAGCGTGTCATTCCCCTTGTGGAACCGATGAAACCCGCCGCCGTCCTCGATTGCGATGTGACCAATCAAGGCTCGCTCGATGCCGTTTTCGAAGAATTGAAAAGGAAATGGGATTCGCTCGACTTTTTAGTTCACGCCATCGCATTTTCCGACAAGGAACAACTAAAGGGCCGCTACGTTGACACCACGGCCGACAATTTCGCGATGACCATGAACATCTCCTGCTACTCGTTCACGGCCTGCGCCCAGCGCGCCGAGAAGATGATGACAAACGGCGGCAGCATGGTGACGCTGACCTATTACGGCGCCGAGAAAGTGATGCCCCATTACAACGTGATGGGCGTGGCCAAGGCGGCGCTGGAAGCAAGCGTCCGCTACATGGCCGAAGACCTCGGCAAGAAGCAGATCCGGGTCAATTCGATTTCGGCCGGCCCGATCAAGACGCTGGCCGCCAGCGGCATCGGCGATTTCCGCTACATCCTCAAATGGAACGAATACAATTCGCCGCTCCGGCGCACGGTGACGACGGAAGAAGTGGGCAATGCCGCGCTGTTCCTCGTCTCCGATCTGGGCAAAGCCGTCACCGGCGAATGCCTGCACGTCGATGCGGGCTATCACATCGTGGGGATGAAAGCGGAAGACGCGCCCGATATCGCGGTCGCCAAAACCGATGGCGCTTAGGCTTCCGGCGGGGGTCGAACTTTATTTCTCGCGGCATGGCGAAACGGAAGCGAATGTCGAACATCGCTTCTCCGGCAAACTCGACACGCCGCTGACGGCGAACGGACGCGCACAGGCAAAGCGCGTTGGTGAGATACTTCTGGAAGAATTGGGTCCAAAGCCCAAACTCCATTTCGTCTCCAGCCCGCTTCAGCGCGCGCGCGCGACCATGGAGATCATCCGCGGCATCCTCGAATTGCCGTGCGATGGCTATGCCATCGACGAACGCATCACCGAAATCGACCTCGGCGACTGGGACGAGCTGACCGCTGCCGAAGCCCGCGCGCTCGATCCCGCCGCCTTCGATGCCCGCATGGCCGACAAATGGAACGTCCATGTGCCGGGCGGCGGCGAGAACTACAAAGAGGTCGCCGCCCGCGCCCAAAGCTGGATCGCGGACCTGCACGAAGACACGTTCGCGGTCAGCCACGGGGCCTTCACCCGCATCCTGCGCGGGCTGTTCGCAGGGCTCGACTGGAAGGCCATGTCCGATCTGGACGAGCCGCAGGGCTGCGTCTTCCGGGTGATGGACGACCGGGTTTCGCGGCTGGACGTGGCAACAAAACGCCCGTAGAAGCGGGCCATGTCGCACAATACTTTCGGCCACCTCTTCCGCGTGACGACCTTTGGCGAGAGCCACGGGCCCGCCATCGGCTGCGTGGTGGACGGCTGCCCGCCCGGCATCGCGCTCTCCGAAGCCGACATCCAGCGCGACCTCGACCGCCGCCGCCCCGGCACGTCGAAATTCGTCACCCAGCGGCAGGAGCCCGACCAGGTGCGCATCCTCTCCGGCGTCTTCCAGGACGAGCGGATGAAGCAACAGGTGACGACCGGCACCCCCATCGCGCTGCTGATCGAAAACGTCGACGCGCGCTCCAAGGACTACACCGACATCCGCGACAAATTCCGGCCCGGCCATGCCGACTTCACCTATCTCGCCAAATACGGCGTGCGCGACTATCGCGGCGGCGGGCGGCAGAGCGCGCGCGAAACCGCAAGCCGCGTGGCGGCGGGTGCGATTGCGCGCAAGGTTCTCGATCTTCTCTATAAGAAGGTGACCGTGCGCGGCGCGCTGATCCAGATCGGCACGCAGAAGATCTCCCGCTCGCAATGGGACTGGAAGGAAGTCGCGAAGAACCCGTTCTTCTGCCCCGACCCCACCGCCATTGCTCCGTGGACGGATTATCTCGAAAAACTGCGCAAGAAAGGCTCGTCCTGCGGCGCGATTGTCGAAGTCGTAGCCGATGGCATCCCCGCCGGTCTCGGCGCTCCGATCTACGCCAAGCTCGATGCGGAGATCGCTGGCGCCTTGATGAGCATCAACGCCGTCAAAGGCGTCGAAATCGGCGACGGCATGGCCGCCGCAGCCCTTACCGGCGAGGAAAACGCCGACGAAATGCGCAAAGGCAAGAACGGCCCGAAATTCCTCTCCAACCACGGCGGCGGCGTGATGGGCGGCATCTCCACCGGCCAACAGATCGTGGCGCGGTTTGCGGTGAAACCCACCTCATCCATCCTGAACCCGCGCAAGACCGTGGACGTCCAAGGCCGCGAGACCGAGATTCTCACCAAAGGCCGCCATGATCCCTGCGTGGGCATCCGAGCGGTACCGGTTGGCGAAGCGATGCTGGCGTGCGTGTTAGCGGATCATGCGCTCAGGCATCGCGGCCAGGTGGGCTAACTCACCAACCTTTCAATTCCTTCATCACGTTCTTGCCGATCGAAATCTGCGGCTCCGACGGCGGCTCCATCCCCGTTTCTTCTTCCATCTCGGCGACACACGCGCGCGTCTTGTAGGCGAGATCGCGGAAGTCGTGCGCTTGGCTCAGCGTGTGCAGGAAGCAGGTGTCATAATACGGATAGCGATCCGTCGTGCCGCAGCCGAAGGAGGTTCTGTCCTTCCGCGCCGCCGTGACGATCAGACGGTTGGGCGCCTTGAGCTTCGGTACGAACACGCCCGAGAAACATGCGGAAACCACAACCACCGTCGGCTTCGACCCACAGCTTTTCTTGAGCGCATCGCGCAATTGCGACGGCCGCAAGATCTCGTCGCCGAACACGATGCCATAAGGCGTGCCGTGCGTGCTGAAATAGACAAGGCAACCGTCGGGCGCGTTCTGCACGGCGTTCTGCAACAGCTTGCCGAAGGTTTCCGCATTCGTCTCGCCCGAGGCATCGCGGGCAAAATAGCGCGCCCAGGCGGAATATTGCCGGATGTTCTCCTTGCGAAACCCCACATGCTCCAGTTCCGTCACCACGTCGCGGCGGGCATTGTCGAAGGCGCTGCTGGGGCCGCCGTCATGGGCATGGAAATCGCCGGACGCCACCACCACCGCCCAATCGGCATAGGGATCGGCATCGAAATACCGCCATGTGCCGAAGCCGGCAGTGGCCAATGCTGCAACGACGATCGATCCGATAACCAGTACGCGCATAGGCCCCCTGCACGAGCATCATTCATCGAACCCGATGGGCAATTCAAGCCTCCTGCGACGCGAAGCACCTGGGGTTTTCAGGCTCGTCCGCTCGCATCGCCAGCCATGCAGTTGCGGCATAACGGGAGCGCATCGCGTCTGCTTCTTTCGCAAATTGCCGCCACCTATATCGAGCGCCCAGTGAATTCCAACGACCGGAGAACGATGCATGCGTAAACTTATCACCGCAGCACTTGCCGTTGCATCCTGCGCGATAGCCTCTTCTGCTTTCGCGCAAGGCGACGAAGCCTGCACGGCGGGCGTCTATCGCGCAGGCGATCAAGATGCCGTGATCCTTGCGCGCCACGGCGCGAACGAAACGATGAGCTACCTGTTCCTCGACGGGCGCAGCGGCAGGGTTTCGGATGCGGACAATCCTTTGCGCTGCCGCGAAGATTCCGTGATGACGCGCGGCGCGAACGGCGCTTTCATGGTATGGCGCAAGGTGAATCTGCAAGCGTCGTAGGGCTCAGCGCTCAAACCGCGCGGCAAGTTCCAGTTGCGCGGACCACAGAAACTGATCGACGGGGGTGATCGCCGCAAGCCGGAATCCTCCGTCGATCAACGTCCGTGCGTCGCGCGCAAAGCTGGCGGGATTGCACGAGACGTAGATCACGCGTGCGACCTTCGATTTGGCGATCTGTTCGGCCTGTGCGGCAGCGCCCGCATGCGGCGGGTCCAGGACAATCGCGTCGAACTTGTCGAGTTCCAGCGCCATCAGCGGACGGCGGAAGAGATCGCGGCGTTCGGCCGTGAGGGGTTTCAGTCCTTTTACGGCGCGCGCGGCGGCTGCGAGCGAGGCGATCATCGCGGCGTCGCTGTCGAACGCCTGCACCTTCGCATGGGCCGCCAGCGGCAAGGCAAATGTGCCGATACCGCAGAAGAGATCGGCGACGGATTTCGCCTTTCCGATATTGTCCCGCACATAGGTCTGCAGAAAGCGCTCGGATTCGGCCGTCGGCTGCAGGAACGGTTCCGGCGGCAGGCGCACATCGGCGTTGGCGATCTTCAAGCGCGGCGCCTCGAACTCGGCAATCGGCTCGCCCCCTGCCGTCACGCGGATCAACCCGATCTGCGCGGCCCGTTGCGCGATCTGCGCGGTAGCGGCCGGTGTGTTTGCGCGCTTCGTCTTCAGCGAAAGATCGAAACCGTTATCGGCTTCGGTTAGGTGAAGTTCAGCCTGTTCGCCTTCGCGCAGGACCGCGTGCATCAGCACCCGCAGCTTGCCCACTGTCACGAACAATTCGGGCGTCAGCACATGACATTCGTGCATGTCCACGACGGCATGAGATTGCCGCGCGTTGAAACCGATCTTCGTCTCGCCGTTCTGTTTGATTGCCTTCAACACGGCGCGGCGGCGCGTCTTCGGCGCGACCACCACAGGCTCGTTGACGTGCACGTCCGCAATGCCGCGCTGCGCCAGTGTCTGCACAACGAGGTCGCGCTTGAATCTGCGATAGGTCGCATCATCGAGATGCTGCAAGGCGCAGCCGCCGCAGACGCCGAAATGGCGGCACACCGGCGACATCCGATGCGGGCTCGGCTCGACGATCTCGACAAGCCTGCCGTCCTCCACACGCACCACATCGCCCGGCACGGTGTAGGGCACGAACGAGCCGTCTTCGGCGACACCGTCGCCTGCGTGACCGAGTTTCGTGATGCGAAGCGTCGTGCTCAGGCGATGCGGCTGAGGCTTGCCGCGTCCTGCTCGCGCCCCAGCGCGCCCAGCGCCATCGCCACGATGCCGTTGGCGTCGAGGCCAGCGGCTTCGTACATCTTCTCGGGCGTGTCCTGATCGATGAAACGATCCGGCAGCACCATGGGGCGCACCTTCAACCCGCGATCGAGCAAGCCGTTGAGCGCGAGGAATTGCAGGACATGGCTGGCGAAACCGCCGACCGCGCCTTCCTCTATCGTGATGAGGACTTCGTGCTCGCGCGCCAGCCGCCTGATCAGATCTTCATCCAGCGGCTTGGCGAAGCGCGCATCGGCCACCGTCGCCGACAGGCCATAGGTGGAGAGCTTGTCCGCCGCCATCAGGCATTCCGCCAGACGTGTGCCGAAACTCAGGATCGCGATGGACGTACCTTCGCGGATCACCCGGCCCTTGCCGATGGTGAGCTTGGTGCCGATCGCCGGCCGCTCCAGTCCGATGCCCTCGCCGCGCGGATAGCGTATGGACGACGGACGGTCGTCGATCTCCACCGCCGTTGCCACCATATGCATCAGTTCGACTTCATCCGACGGCGCCATGACGACGAAACCGGGCAAGGTCGCAAGATATGTCGTGTCGAACGAACCCGCATGCGTCGGGCCGTCGGCGCCGACCAGACCGGCGCGGTCCATCGCGAAGCGCACGGGCAGCGACTGGATCGCCACGTCATGCACCACCTGGTCATAGG
>CAZTCU010000117.1:0-7855 GCA_964612235.1 uncultured Rhizobium sp. | reverse complement strand
GAAGCCCGGCGGGACCATCGTCGAAGGCACGGCGGGCAATACGGGGATCGGACTGGCGGTCGTCGCCAACGCGCTGGGCTTCAAGACGGTGATCGTGATCCCCGAGACGCAGAGCGAAGAGAAGAAGGATGCGCTGCGCCTGCTGGGCGCCGAACTGATTCAGGTGCCCGCGGTGCCTTATCGCGATCCGAACAACTATGTGAAAATCTCCGGCCGCCTGGCCGAGCAGATCGCGAAAGAGAATCCCAACGGCGCGGTCTGGGCCAACCAGTTCGACAATGTTGCCAACCGGCAGGCGCATATCGAGGGCACGGGGCCGGAAATCTGGGAGCAGACCAGGGGCAAGGTCGACGGCTTCACCTGTGCGGTCGGCACGGGCGGTACGCTGGCGGGCACGGCCATCGCGCTCAAGGAGCGCAATCCGAAGATCCGCACCGCCGCCGCCGACCCCAAGGGGGCCGCGATCTATTCCTGGATCAAGACGGGGCAGCTAACCGCCGAGGGTTCTTCTATCACCGAAGGCATCGGGCAGAACCGCGTCACCGCCAACCTGGAGGGCGCGCCGCTGGACGACGCTTTTCAGATCCCGGATGAAGAAGCCCTGCCTATCATCTTCGATTTGCTGGAACATGAGGGGCTTTGCATGGGCGGCTCTACCGGCATTAACGTGGCCGGTGCAATCCGCATGGCGAAGGACATGGGGCCGGGACACGTCATCGTCACCATCCTTGCCGATTACGGCACGCGCTATCAGAGCAAGCTGTTCAATCCCGACTTCCTGCGTTCCAAGAACCTTCCGCTGCCGCGCTGGCTGGCCGAACCTTCCACCCCTCCCACCGTTCCGTATGTGAGATGACCATCGCTACTCCCCTGGTTTCGACCGAATGGCTTGCCGAGCGCATCGACGCGCCGGATATCCGCGTGGCGGATGCTTCGTGGTATCTGCCCGATGCGGGGCGGGACGCACAGGCGGAATATCGCGCGGCGCATATTCCGCGCGCCGTCTTCTTCGATATCGACTACCTGTCGGACGAGAACAACCCGCTGCCGCACATGCTGGCCCCGGCGCCGAAATTCGCCAGCCGGATGCGCAAGCTGGGGCTCGGCGACGGCAACCTGATCGTCGTCTATGACGGTGCGGGCATCTATTCGGCGGCGCGCGCGTGGTGGATGCTGCGCGCGATGGGCCATCAGGACGTGGCCGTGCTCGACGGCGGACTCCCCAAATGGCGGCACGAGGGCCGCCCGGTGCAGGACATGGAGACCCAGCCCTTCCCGCGCCATTTCACGCCGCGCGCGAACCACGCATTGGTTCGCGATTTCGAACAAATGAAGGCCAACCTGACGACGCGCGAGCGGCAGGTGATCGACGCGCGCAGCGCTTCGCGGTTCGACGGCAAGGAAGCGGAGCCGCGCCCCGGCGTGCGGCCCGGACATATTCCCGGCAGCACCAACATTCCCTATCGCGAACTCACCAACGCCGACGGCACGCTGAAATCGGCGGGCGAGTTGCAGGCCCTGTTCAAGGCGCGCGGTGTCGATCTTCGCGAGCCCATCGTGACGACTTGCGGTTCGGGCATCACGGCTGCCATCGAACTTCTGGCGCTGACCGTTGCGGGCGCGAAAGACGCGGCGTTGTATGATGGATCATGGGCCGAATGGGGCGCGCGAACGGACGTGCCTGTCGAGACCGCATGAGCACTGCTCCGAAAACGCCGCGCCGCGTTCCGATGACGGTGACGTTTTTGGAGATGAAGCAACGTCCGCCCGGCCCTGTGCCGCCGCAGCCGCGCGGCAAGATCGCCATCCTGCGCGCCGAAAAACCGACGGTGCATTTCTATCGCTATCTCTACGACACGGTGGGCAAGGATTATCTCTGGGTCGACCGCAAGAAGCTCGGCGACGACGCGCTGGCCGCGATCCTCGATGCGACGACACTTGAGCTTTACGTCCTCTATGCGGAAGGCGCGCCCGCCGGTTTCGCCGAACTCGATTTCGCCGAAACCGATATCGCCCACCTCGCCTATTTCGGCTTGATGCCGGATGCCATCGGGCGCGGGCTTGGCGCCTATTTCCTTTATCAGGCCTGCTCCATCTGCTGGTCGCGTCCGATCAAGACTCTGCTGGTGAACACCTGCACGCTGGACCATCCCCGCGCGCTGCCGATGTATCAGCGTGTCGGTTTCGTGCCCTATGCGCGCGAGGACCGATATATCGAGTTGCCGTGAGGCCCCCGACGCGCCCGATTGTTTCCATGAACACGAGGCCGCGAGGGGCATTTGCAACAACCGGCCAAAAAGGCAGACTGAACCTGTCAAACATATGAGGGAGTTGGGGGATGCTCACAGGCCAAACCGGGGCGGCGGAACGCCCTGAACCGGAACTTTTCGGCCACCCGCGCGGACTGACCTTCCTCTTCACCACCGAGATGTGGGAGCGCTTTTCCTATTACGGGATGCGCGCCATTCTCATCTATTACCTTGTCAATTACCTGCTGCATCCCGATGTATTCAATGGCGTGATCGGCCACGGAATGTTGCGCGGTGTTGTTGAGTTCATTTTCAACGGCGGCCAGCACATGGATACCCAGCCGTTCTCCTCCGGCATCTATGGCTTGTACACCGCGCTCGTTTATTTGACTCCTCTGATCGGCGGGCTCATCGCCGACCGCTGGCTTGGACAGCGCTTCACGGTGATCATCGGCGGCGTGATCATGGCGATCGCGCAGTTCGTATTGTTCGTGCCCAGCCTGTTCGTCATTGGGCTGTTGCTGCTGATTATCGGCAACGGATTTTTCAAACCGAACATCTCCACTCAGGTCGGCAACCTCTACAAGCCCGGCGACAGCCGCATTGATCGCGCGTTCTCAATTTTCTATGTCGGCATAAATGTCGGCGCGTTCTTTTCGCCTTTCGTCTCCGGCGGCCTTGGTGATTATGCCGGATATCAATGGGGCTTCTTTGCTGCTGGCGTCGGCATGACGATCGGTCTCATCACCTATCTCTTCGCGCTGCGCACATTGCCCGACGATCGCGTTACCCGCGTGAAGAAACACGATCAGGCGGCCAGCAAGCCGATGACGTCACAGGACTGGAAGGCGGTTGTTGCGCTTATCCTGTTGTGCATCCCGACGACATTCTTCTGGGCAACATACGAGCAACAGGGCAATACCATCAGCCTGTGGGCGCAGAACTTCACCAACCGTTCGCTCATTCCCGGCATTTTCGACTGGCAAATTCCGGCAGCATGGTTCCAATCGTTCAATCCGGCGATGATCGCGCTGTTCACCCCGCTGGTCGTCTCATTGTGGAGTTGGCAATCCAAGCGCGGCAAGGAACCCTCCACCATCACCAAGATGGCGCTGGGGCTTTTCATGCTTGCGGCTTCTTATGTGATCATGGCCGGCGCGGCTTATATTTCTCCGCAGGGGGGCGCGAGCTGGCTATGGCTTCTTGCGTTCTTCGCGGTCATTACAATGGGGGAGTTGTACCTTTCACCTATCGGGCTCGCCCTTGTCGCTCGCGTGGCGCCGGTACAAATCCTGTCGCTGATGATGGGCTTGTGGTTCATCACCAGCTTCACCGGAAACCTGATTCAGGGATATATCGGCACCTATTTCAGCGTCATGAGCAAAGCAAATTTCTTCCTGCTCTGCGCGGGGATCGGAGCCGCGGCGGGTGTGGTCATCTGGCTCTTCAACTTCCCGCTCAAGCCGATCCTCGAGGCGAAGCCTTCTTCCGCGCTTGCGCCGGAACCGGCGGAATAAATCCGAGCCGTGGCCGACGACGGAAAGCCCAAGGACGAAACGGTCGCCACGCATGCGGGACGCATGAGTGCGGAGCATTTTGGCGCGGTGAACACGCCGGTCTACCGCGCTTCGACCATCCTTTATCCCGATCTGGCTTCGATGGAGGCGGCGAAAGCGCCTTACACCTATGGGCGGCGCGGGACGCCGACCCATAGGAGCCTCGAGGACGCCATCACCGAACTAGAAGGCGGGGTGCGCACCCTGCTCTGCCCCTCCGGGCTCAACGCGATTGCGCTTGCGATCACCAGCGTTTGCGGGGTGGGCGATCATCTTTTGATGGTCGACACCTGCTACGAGCCGACGCGCAAGCTGTGCGACCGGACACTGAAACGGTTCGGTATCGAGACCACATACTACGATCCGTTGATCGGCAGCGGAATCGAGACGCTGATGCGCGCCAACACGAAGGCGGTGTTCTGCGAAAGTCCGGGCTCGCTGACGTTCGAGATTCAGGACATTCCGGCGATTGCAGCGGTTGCGCACAAGCATGGTGCATCCGTGCTGCTGGACAACACCTGGGCGACACCCTTGTTCTTCAAGGCGTTCGCGCACGGCGTCGATCTTTCGATTCAGGCGGCGACCAAATATGTCGGCGGACATGCCGATGTGATGTTCGGCTATGTCACGGCCAACGAAAGCCATTGCGCGCAGTTGCAGGAAACCCATGGCGACACGGGGCTTTATATCAGCGGCGACGACGCCTATCTCGCGCTGCGCGGGCTTCGCACCATGCCGGTGCGCCTGGCGCAGCATCAGAAGACGGCGCTGGAGATAGCGCGCTGGCTGGAAACGCATCCCGCCGTTTCGCGCGTGCTGTATCCGGCGCTGGAGAGCGATTCCGGTCACGCGATCTGGAAGCGTGATTTCACCGGTGCGTCCGGACTTCTGGGTGTTGTGCTGAACCCGGCGTCGAAAAGTGCACTGGCGGCGTTCTTCGACGGGCTCAAGCTCTTTGGCATGGGTTATTCGTGGGGCGGGTATGAAAGCCTGATCGTGCCGGCGCATATCCATCGCACGGTGAAGAAGTTCGCGGCCGAGGGGCCGGTCATACGCATCCATGCGGGGCTTGAGGATGCGGGCGACCTGATCGCCGATTTGAATGCGGGGCTTTCGCGCTATATAGACGCGAAATGACCGACACGCTTTCCCGCGAAGACTTCCTATCCGAGGTGACCTTCAACAGCGAAGGGCTTGTACCCGCCGTCGCGCAAAGTGCGGCGACTGGGGAAGTGCTGATGGTCGCGTGGATGAATGCGATGTCGCTGGAGCGGACGCTTTCGACAGGCCATGTGACGTACTGGTCGCGGTCGCGCAAGGAATTGTGGCGCAAGGGCGAGACCTCCGGGCACACGCAGCGGCTTGTCGAGGCGTGGATCGATTGCGATGGCGATACGCTGTTGCTCAAGGTCGATCAGATGGGGCCTGCGTGTCATACGGGCGCGCCGACATGTTTCTTTAGGAAGATGGCCTGACACGACGTCTGGTGGGGCTTCACGCACGGCATCTGTTGAGACATCCCCACCCGCCGCGCTGCGCGCGTCGACCTCCCCGCGTAGGGGGAGGTAAGGGTTAGGCGAACATTTTCGCGAGATATGAATTGAGAAACTTCCCATCCGGGTCGAGTTTCTTCCTGAGTGCGCAGAAGCGTTCGTATTCGGGATAGAGCTGGGCGAGTTCGCTTCCGCTTCGGGTATGGCGTTTACCCCAGTGGGGGCGGCCTTCGTAGCGGCGCAGGACGGCTTCGGTTGCTTCGAACAATCTTGTCGTATCGACGCGGTGATATTGGTGGAGCGCGATGGTTGCGCTCGGGCGTTTGTAGAACGGGCTCATCCATACGTCGTCGGGGGCGACGGTGCGGTATTCTATTGGGAAACCGGTGTTGATCTTCTGCTTGCGGATCGTATCGACGATCTCCTGCACGCATTCGGGGCCCTTCGCGCGGGGGACGGCGTATTCCATTTCGTTGAAACGGACCGGGCGCGGGTTGGGGAACATCTCGTGGCTCCAGCGCACTTTCGGTGCGGCGGGCATCATGCGCGAGAAGAAGCGGTGCGCGGGGCGCAACAGGAAAGGCGCGTAGGGCAGCACCTCGTTGATCAGGGAAAAGACGGTGGCCTGCGAGCCGCTCATTTCGCCGCGTTTGAACATGGTGTCGGCGTCGCGCGGTTCGGGGGCGCGTTCGTCGGTTTCGTTCAAGGTCTTGCAGATCGCGACATCGGCATAGGGAAACCAGAAGAATTCGAAATGGCGGTTGTCGGCGATGAGGTTGTCGAGTTTCTCGAACAGTTCCCCAGTGGGCAGCAGGAATTCTTTTTCCTTCAGCTTGTAGCTGGGCCGCACATACATCGAGATTTCGGTCATCACGCCGAACAGGCCCATCGAGCAGCGGCCGGCCTCGAAGATCTCGGCGTTTTCCGTCGGCGAGCAATCGATCAGAGTTCCATCGGCCAACACCAGCCGGAAGCCCGCGACTTCGGCGGAGAACGAGCCGAGGGTTGCGCCGGTGCCGTGCGTGCCGGTGCCTACGACGCCGCCGAGCGTTTGGCGGTCGATGTCGCCCATATTCTTGAGCGCGAAACCCGCCGGATGCAGCAGCGGGCCGATTTCCCAAACAGGAGTTGCGCCCCCCAATGTCGCCACGCTGCGTTCGTGATCGAAGGCGTGAAGGCCATTGAAGGCTTTCAGGTCGATGATCGTGCCGTCGGTTGCGTTGAGCGGCGTGAAGGAATGGCCCGTGCCCGGCACGCGCACGGGTGCGGGGCATTTGCGGATGGCGCGGGCGAGTTCGACGTCGTCTTTGGGCGCGGCGAATTCCTTCGGCTTGCAGGTCACCCCGCCCGACCAGTTCGACCATTTGCCGCCGACGATCTTCATCGCAAACCCCGTTCTGTTCCGCCTTTAGGGGCCGGTGACGCCCGCGTCAATCTTGCGCCCGCGAAGGTCAGATGTCGGCGAATCTGGGCTGCCGCTTCTCCAGAAAATGGCTGACGCCTTCCTTGAAATCGGGCCATTCGAAGCTGGGCGGCATTTCGGCATCGGCCACTTCGAGGGCTTCGCCGAAGGTCTGGAAACTGGCCTTCCAGACTTGCGCCTTCATCACCGCCATGGAGCGCGGAGAGACCGTATCGGCCAGCAGGCTCGCATAAGTCATCACGTTTCCCGACAGGCTCTCCTGCGGGAAGACCTTGTTCACGAGGCCGATGCGTTCGGCTTCGGCGGCGGTGATTTTGCGCGCGGACAACAACAGGTCGAGCGCGTGTGCGGGGCCGACGAGGCGCGGCAACAACCATGAGATTCCATGCTCGGCGATCAGGCCGCGCTGCGCGAAGGATGTGGTGAGCACGGCGGCGTCGCCCGCGAAACGCATGTCGGCATAGAGCGCCATGATGAGACCGATGCCCGCCGCAGGGCCGTTGATTGCGGCGATGACGGGTTTTTGGACGCGCATGAAATAGGCGAAGCGTTTCATGTCGCCGAAGTCCTTGTCGAGCGACGGGCCGTATTTCGAGGCGAAGGCGGGATCGTCTTTCGCTTCGGCTTCGGTGCGGTTGCCGCCGATCACGCCGGTCAGCACCTGCATATCCGCACCTGCGCAGAACCCGCGCCCTGCCCCGGTGAGGACGATGGCGCGCACATTCGTGTCTTTCGCGGCGTCGGCCATAGCGAGGCGCAGGCTGTTCGCCATTTGCGGCGTGTAGGCGTTGAGCCTGTCAGGACGATTGAGGGTGATCGTGGCGACACGATCTTTCACGTCGTAGAGAATGTCGGGATAGGTGGGCATGTTTCCTCCGGTGGCGGTTTGAAAATGGCGGTCGGCCATGATCCCATATTCCGGCCCGCCATCAAGACAGGTGCCCCATGCCGGACTTCCGCCATATCCGCTTCGAAACGCCCGCGCCGCAGATCGCCCGCATCGTGCTGAACAGGCCGGAGCGGATGAACGCCTATACCAATCCGTTGTGTGACGAAGTGGTGACGGCGCTCACGCATTACATGCGCGACGACGAATTGCGATGCCTCATCCTCACGGGCGAAGGGCGCGGGTTC